>LKUD01000044.1 GCA_001412355.1 Methanoculleus sp. SDB | reverse complement strand
CCCTGACATACTGGATCAGGTGTGTCTTCAATTTTAATTTCAAATGCACTCGCTGTCCCAATACACACTAAAATCAGTAGTATAGCAGATAGTATCCATTTCATCAATTTCACCCACTTCAATGATCGTCCTTATACGTAGGTGATAGTATCACCAGAGTATAATAAGACAATCCGCTATTAAGATAATAAAATAAAAATTTCTGCAATGCATATCATAGTATCGGTAACGATTATCACATATCTATATTGAGAAAAATATGTCGATTTCCTACACCTAATTTCTAAGCCATACCTCCAGTAGAAATAGTAACACTTGACAGAAGGGGTGACCAGCTATCGCACATATCAAGTATCGCGATGTCACATTTTTTCGAGATAACTATAACCCACAAAAGAAATGCGAGGGACCGGATTCGAACCGGCGAACACCTACGTGACAAGGCCCTCAACCTTGCGCCTTTGACCTGGCTCGGCAACCCTCGCCCTGTTACTCTATACAGAATGTGGTGAGATATAAAATATGTTATGCTTTCTTTCGCCATGCTCGCGTAGGCGGTGTCCTGCTGTGACCCGCGGGGGCCTTTGTGTGCCGGTTTAGTGCCTGATGGGCGGCCCTGGGGGGCCGGAAACGCGCGGGAAAGAACCGGCGCCCGCGGCCCCCGGATGTCTGCCGCATCTGCGCAGCGATGTATATTTATAGGCACCGCGCGAACGATCCTCTACATGTGGGAAGCCATCCTCAGGGCGTTTGAAGAATCGCCCTCGCAGGGGCGGGTCGTGAGGTTTCTCCTCGAGAACGGGTTCGGGGTCAGTGCGGAGGGCAAAATCGTCTGTAACGGCGTGGAAATCCCTGCAACCCATATCGCCCGGGCCGCCGGGACCGACCGGCGCGTCGTGGATGCGACTGCGCGGCGCATCCTTGAAATCCCCGAGCTCAGGGACGTGTTTCTCCACCTCCGGGTAACGCCCGACATCAGCGCGGTTGCGGAGTCGCTGGGCCGGACCGTCGTCACCGTGATCCCGAACGACGCCCAGCAGAAAGGGATCGTCGGCGCCGCCGTGAACGTGCTCTCCGAATACAACCTGAGCATCCGCCAGATCTTTGTCACGGATCCCCTGCTCTCCGAGGAACCGAAGCTCGTCATCGTCGTCGACGAGGAGCTGCCGGGCGTCGTTTTTGAAAGGTTGAAAGCGCTTCCGCAGGTGCGGCAGCTGATTATCTGAGACGTTCGATCTCGTCCGCGAGATCGCGCAGGCGTTTCTGCACGTCCGGTCCGAGCGGTGCGGCGCGTGCGATACATTCATCGATGCTGATCTCGCGGGCGTCCTTTACGATATTGTCCGCGTGCGCGACGATCTTCTCTTCCAGCGTCGAGGGGACGCAGTCGCGGGGTTCAAGGCCGAGGCGGCGGCACTCCTCGCGGGTGAGGCCCGCACCGATATGGCACTCGACGATGCGGGCGATCCGTTCGGAGTACCCGAGTTCCCGGCAGATATCCGCCCCGATCTGGCCGTGGGCAATGCCATGGGTCTTCGATCTCCCGATATCATGCAGCCATGCGCCCGCCAGAACGAGTTCGGTATTGACCGGCACCTTCAGAGTGAACGTGAGGGCAACGCCTGCAACGGCGCGGCAGTGCTCGATCACCCTGCGTTCGCACCCGGCATGTTCGAGCACCTCTTCAAAGGAGGCGATGGGCGTCACCCCTTTCCGAGCGTGGCGCGGATTGCCGAAACGCGACGCTTCAGGGCCCGGAGAATCAGGTCGTTGTCGAAATGCTCCATCTTCTCATCGCACTGGGGACATTCGAAGTTCCTGCCGAGCGCATCGTCAAAGGTGAAGATTATGCCGCACTGCTTGCAGACGTAAAAATCGTTTTCCTCCTCGTACAGTTCCCGGGCCTCGAGCCTCTCGAGCACTGCCTCCATGTCCTCGAAGAGCGCATCGTCGAGATTGTCGAGACGGAGCTTCCAGAGATAGGTCAGCCACCCGGTTTCGGAATTCTTAATCCGCCTGTACTCGGCAAGCCGTTTTTCGTAGAGGGTATAAAGTGTGTGGCGTACGCTGTTAAGGTTGATGCCGGTCGTTTCGGCAAGATTTTCGTCACTGTGCTCCCCTTCTTTCGGGAACTTCTTCAGGAGCAGAACGCCCTCTTCCCTGATCATGCGGATCAGGTATGCCTCAATTGCCGGATTCTCCAGCAGTTCCTCCACGGCTACCATCTGCTCATATATCTGCCCACCCCTGATATAGTTCTATCCAGCATTGCGAGAGCGGCATCCCGTGTTTTTCCCCACCCGAATGTGCTGACAACCGCACCGCCCTCCTCGATATCGGTGCCGGGCCACGGAATGTCGGCAACATAAGGCGAGAGGTGCCGGAGATCGTCGCGGACGGTCAGATCCCGGTCTGCAAAGACAATCCTGCGTGCCGCAAAGGCGGGAGCACTCCCCGCGTGTGCGGGGGGCAGGATACCCCGGCATGCACTCACGTGCAGGTCGAACAGGTTTCGCCCCGTTGCCATTTCGACCGTGTCGAGGGTCGCCTGAAATCGCGGGTTAATCTCGATTGCCCGGATACTGTCCCCGAGCATAAAATCGACGCCTACGGAACCGATGCACCCGGATGCCCCTGCCGCATGTTCGGCGATGCGGATGAGTTCGGCGGCGCGGGGGTGGTCGAACGGTGTGATTGCACCCGCAAAACCATGGGCTTTATCGTCATCCGTCTCCCTGAGCAGCTGCTCGTTGACCGCGACGGCCCGCGCTTCGCTCCCGTTTGCAATGCAGGACACGCTGCAGGGAATGCCGTCGACGAGCTGCTGCCTGATGTAGGGCACGTCGGGCCACATCTCCGTCCATGCCCGCTCGTCGGCGGGTGACCCCGCAACCCGGTTTCTCCATCCGCCTGCGCCTTTCCGTGGCTTTATCATGCAGGGAAACGTGGTTGCGGAAACGATCGGGGGAACGGGTATCTGTTCGCGTTCGAAAAACTCCTGGATCGCATGTTTGTCAAGAAATTCCCTCACCCGCTCCCGGGGAGTGCCGCATACCGGGAGGGAGCTTCCCATATCCTCCGCCCCGGAGGTCACGACAAGCAGGTCGACAGGGCGCATCCGGCAGAATTCTTCGACAAGGCCGGGCAGTTCGTCGAGGTCCCCGAACGTCCGGCACTCGTCCGTGTACCAGCACAGGTCCTGGTCGCAGAAATGGTCGATGGCAGCCACACGGTAGCCCGCATTCCATGCCGACCTGACAACATGCCGGGTTGCGAACCCGGCGACAAGAACGGTCCCTCTCACTCCCCACTCCTCGTCTTTACCCGTGCGGACGGGATGATGCGCATCGGCGCATCGGGATATTCCCTGTTCAGCTCACGCCCTTCGAAAAGGTGATCGAGAAACAGGGCGAGACTGGAGATCTCCGAATGCGGCTGGGTCGTCACCGAGATGTTGTAGTCCGCAAGCCCGTAGACATCGCCCGGCACCTTCTCGGCACCCACAACGACCAGAATATCCCCGAGATTCCTCACCTCGTCGATGACGTCCGTCATCCGGAGTCCGTACATCGTGAGGTGTGCGACCGCACCCTCCTTGGCCTTCCAGTCGGTGATGCACCGGCGCCATGAGACATTATTTTCCACAAAAAAATCGCCTCCCCACCGGTCAACCACGGCGTCAACGGATTTTTTCACGCCGGGATCGTTCGCGGCGAGGTACATCCCGTCCGCTCCGAGCGCCCGTGCCGTAAGCGCGACGTGGGTCGTGACACGCTGATCGCGTTCGGGACGGTGGCCGATGCGGAGCACACAGGCCCGGGCCATCTACTGCTTCTCCTCCCGCGGGGGGCGGTACTTGATGACGCCGTCTTCGACGACGACGGGGCTCTCCTGTGCATGGTTCACACGGCACATGACCAGTGATTCCTGTATCGAGAGTATCCTGATATACTCGCCCGATCGGCCGATCAGGCAGTTCCTGTTAAGCCGCTCCATCGACCCCTCCACATCGTCACGGGCAAAACCGGCGATTGTGCAGAGCTCCGGGACGGTGATCGTCTCCCGGGAGGCAATGATGTGGTACAGGGTCCAGTCGAGTTCTTCTTCACGCACGCAAGTGAGGTTGATGCGGCGTTCCATATACTTTTTTGCGAAGGACTGCCCATTGCACCTGTACACGGGGATGAAGCCTGCCCGGGGCGAATCCGCGCAGGATGAGGCCACCCGCTCCCCGGGACCATACGATGGAGGCACCTTATGATCGATTATCTGGAACTGGCGGAACTCGCCGACAGGATCTATGCCATCGCGGAGGATGACGTCGAAAAACTCGCGGATATCCTTGATGATCTGGAACCCGGCGTCAGGAATGAGCTTCTTCATTCCGATTTTATGAATGCGTTCCAGGTATTCTACCACGCCTTCCGGGAACTGCCGACCGAGCTCGGGGAAGAGCGGCTGATTCTCCAGCCCGCCACGGAGATCGTTCGGGGTGTCCTCGTCGAGGAACGCGACCTGCTCGAACTGCATTTTACGGAGACCGACGGTGTGCCATCCGTTCTGGTTTCCGACGGCGAAAAAATGATCCGGACGTTCACGGGGAGGGGGGCGTACGGCCGGGCGGTTGCGTTTTCCGAAGAATATGAGCCGTAACGGCTCCGCCATGGCCCGCGCTGATCAGCGATTCGTCGACGCGGGCGGGCACGAACGGCGGGACCTCTCCCCACAGGGCTATGTTATCACCCGTTATCACACAGGCACCGTCGATTCCCGAATCTTCGAGCGGCGTAAAGAGCTCTTCGCTTCCCGCCCCCGACCTGTTGCAGAGCGACGTCGCCCATGCATCCGCCAGCGAAACGTCGCGGGCGAAGACCGTTACCGCGTCTGCGGTCCCGAAGGAAATCGACGGCCCGACGGTGGCGGATGACGTGCACACGCCGTAGATTCCGCTCTGCTTCGGAAGAACGAATGCACGCGAGGCGCCTGCCGGTGCCCCGCCGGCGTACAGTCCGATCCTGATGTCACGGTCCGAGATGATGGCAATATCCCCCCCGTTGTCGATCACACCGAAGAGAGCGCCCCCCTCCTGCATCGCCTCGACGCCTGCCCATGCAATGCTGCCCGCCACTGCCGCCATAGGGCCGACACCCGCCGCACTCCCCGCTTTTACCATCCGGCCGACGGTCAGGCTTTCGGCTTGGGGGAGGTAAGGCTCCAGCGTCATGCCGAAAAAAGGATCGGTGGCAATATATGCCTCCACCTCCTGCCGTGCGGCGATCATCGCCTCCTTTGCCGCCACGATGTGGGACCGCTCGTCGGCTAGGATGGTGGTGATCGTGGTCCTGTATTCGAAGTGTTCCCGTATCATTGCAGGAGAGAAAGGGCATGGTGCGGGCAGGCATCGACACATTTGCCGCAGAGCACGCAGCGTTTCTCGTTCAGGGTCAGGCGCCACTCGTCGTCGAACGAGAAGACGTCCTGCGGACAGACGCTGATGCATGCGCCGCAGTCCACGCACTCGTCCTCGTCGCGCCGCACCGAATCCTCGAGAATCCTCACCGTGGCGCCGAATTCACGCAGCTTGGTGCATACGAGATCAGAATCGGAATCGGCCACGTCGACGAGCACTTCCCCCGCAATCGAGTCGATATGTGCCCGCTCGACATTTATGAGGACACCCGTCTCCTTCACGGTGCGGGCGATGACCGGTTCACGACCTCCCTTCCGGGAAAATGTCACGAGCAGTTTCATCGGCTCCACCTCCCTCCGAAAAGCTTCCCGAGATCGATCGCGCTGAGAAGCCCGATAATGCACCCGTTGTCATCGACCACCGGGAGCGCACTGATATTATTCAGTTCAAGCTTCCGGGCCGCGATATCCACGGCCTCCCCGGGTTTCGTCAGGATCACGCGGCGGGTCATGATATCGGCGACCCGCCTGCCGCTGCCGGGATTCACCACCGCTTTTGAGATATCATAGGTCGTGACGATGCCTACCACCCTGCCCTCCGTATCCAGTACCGGGAGGTGGTTGGTCTCTCCCTTCAGGAGTGTGCGTGCCGCGGTGCTGATCTCCTCGTCCTCTCCGATGCAGGGGATGCTGCGCTTCATGATGTCCCTGACCCGGGGGACGCGCTCTGTTTCGCGAAGCGGATGCACCCTTTTTGTGGGATCCAGATGCCGGGTGGGAAGGAAAAGTTCCATCTTCCCCTCCCTCACCCATCCGGCGAGGGCCTCGGCCACGTCACGGGCTTTTCTGAAACTCGACATGGACGAGGTCTTCACCTCCTCCCCTCCGATCTCGACCCTTCCGCTCCTGAGTTCCGCGTAACTGACCTCCCGCAGGACAGGCCGGTCGCGGGAGGGGACACCGTAATCGACGATTGAAGTGGTGATGTCCTCGTCCCGCACCGCAGTGCTTCGCACGACATCGAGGTCCACGACCGGAATCGGAATCCCAAGGCCGACATACAGGCTCACAC
Source organism: Methanoculleus sp. SDB (assembly GCA_001412355.1). Classification (NCBI taxonomy): domain Archaea; kingdom Methanobacteriati; phylum Methanobacteriota; class Methanomicrobia; order Methanomicrobiales; family Methanomicrobiaceae; genus Methanoculleus; species Methanoculleus sp. SDB. Next base: position 4,317 of record LKUD01000044.1, on the reverse strand, counting down.
CGTATCCGTTGAACGTGGCGGCGCGCAGGAAGTCGGTTGACATGCCCGTCATGTTTCCGGTGACCATGAGGTTCGCAAAGCCGCTTGCAGGCGATGACTGCGTGCCCTCTCCGATGACCATCCCGGGTGCTCCGCAGAGGAAGATCGGCACGCCGCTGCCGATGATCCTGAGCTGAGGGTCATTCGCAAGCGGCGAGAGCACCCCCGCGCCTGAAAACGAGACGTTGCCGCAGTGCGGGAGGAGCGACCCCATATAGGTATGCAGCATCCGGTCGGATGCGTTCGTGGCGGCTCCATACCGCTGGAAGGCGTTTCTGGGGTTGCACATCACGGCCTGGTTGAGATCGTCGAGCGTGATTTCGGTGGTCAGCGTCGTCCGCGGGTAGCAGTCGGTCCCCTTTGAAAACGCTCTGAGTTCGATGTTCTTTCCCGCGACCAGATCCTCCAGTACATGGGCGCCGCCGTACCTGTCCCCCTTCGTCTCGGACTGCTGGGAGGCACCAAGATACGCGTCGACCGCCGCCACTCCTGCATATGCCTCGACGTCATTGAGCCAGACCCGCTCCATCCGGATGGGGGGATCCGAATGTCCGAAGTTAAAAAACGCCCCCGATGAACACATCGCTCCGAAGGTCCCGGTCGTGACGACGTCCACTTCGCGAAGCGCCCCCTCCTCACCGAGTTCTTCAACAATGGCAGGCATCTCCTCCGCAGTTACGACGCGGGCGTTCCCGTCACGGATTCGTGTATTGATCAGGTCGATGGACTTGGGCATGGAATATAGTTTTCTCTTTTATGAATATTTAATCCTCCTATTTATTACTAATAGTAATATGAAGTCTTTTATTCCCGCGGGAAGAGTAGTATACATGGAGATCCACCGGTTTATCGCGGAGATGGAACGGATTGCGCCTCCTGAGCTGGCCGATGCATATGATGAGGGCAGGATCGGTCTTGTCGTCGAGGGATCGCCCGATATCAGCCGTGTATGCTGCGCTCTGGACGCCACGCCCGCGGTTGTGGGTGAGGCAATCCGTTCGGGTGCGGAGATGCTCGTCGTCCATCACACACCGCTCTGGACTCCCGTCACTTCGGTGCGGGGGGGTATCGCGGCGCTCCTCCGCGACACGCTCGCAGCCGGCCTGAACATCTATGTCATGCATAGCAATTTCGACCATGCGGCGGAGGGGATCAACGACACGCTCGGCGGCCTCCTCTCGCTCGGGGAGATGGTGGAGATGTCACTTGGTGTCGTCGGCAGCTGCACTCTCCCCCTCTCCGGGATCGCGGGCCGCCTCGGGTGCCCTCTCAGGGTGTACGGCTCGTTTTCACCCCCCGTCCGGCTCGCCGTCGTCGGCGGCAGCGGTTTCTCTCCCGATCTCATGGAAGAGGCGGCATCGCTGGGTGCGGACTGTTTCCTCTCCGCCGAACTGAAGCACAGCGTCTGCAGGAGCACAACGCTCACCCTGATCGAAGCCACGCACTATGCGCTTGAATCGCCGGGAATGCGCCGGCTCGCGGACAGGATGGGATGGACGTTTCTTGACGATCCCCCCCGGATGGTTTCAGTCCGATGACCGTGTGGGACCGCCTCCGGGCGGACGGCAGGCTGACTCCGGCGATATGCACGCGGCTGCGGCATATCTACGGGGAGCGCGGGGAGAAGGCTCTTCGTGCGGTGGAAGAGCGGAGGGTGAAGCGGTACCTGGACTTCTTCGTCGTTGTCGGCCTGAGCGGCGAGTACGTTATCGAGGACGACTTCTGCACCTGCGGCGATTTCCTGTTCCGCGGACGGGAATGCTCGCATATTCTGGCGGTGCGGATCGCGCAGGCGACCGGGATCTACGAGACGTATTCGAGCTGGTATCTGGATGAATGGGAGGAAGATCGGGGATAGCAAATACTAATTACCGTTTAAAGCAGATATTGTGTAATTATCACGTGGTTTTCCATGCTCGAAGAAGAATATCAGCTCGATTATTTTCGATCCCAGGGCCTTGAGCGAAAAATATGTACCTCCTGCGGAGCAGCGTTCTGGACCCGTGACCCGGCCCGCACCCTCTGCGGCGACGCTCCCTGTGAGCCGTATTCGTTTATCGGAAACCCTGTCTTCGCACCGCATTCCCTTGACGAAATGAGGGAGGCGTTCCTCTCCTTTTTCGAGCGCCATGGCCATACCCGCATCGAGCGGTACCCCGTTGCGGCACGCTGGAGGGACGATATTTATCTGACTATCGCCTCCATTGCCGATTTTCAGCCGTTTGTGACGAGCGGGGAAGTTCCGCCGCCTGCAAATCCCCTCACTATCGCGCAGCCCTGCATCCGTCTCAACGATCTCGATTCGGTGGGACGATCGGGCCGGCATCTCACCACGTTCGAGATGATGGCCCATCACGCGTTCAATAATCCGGATCAGGAGATCTACTGGAAGGACCGGACCGTCGAGCTCTGTGACGAGTTTATCAGTTCGATCGGCGGTGATCTCACTGCCGTTTCCTATAAGGAGCACCCGTGGATCGGCGGCGGAAACGCCGGACCGAGCGTCGAAGTGCTTATATCGGGACTCGAAGTCGCGACGCTTGTCTTCATGAGTCTCGGGCGCACACCGACCGGAAAACCGCCGGTGGATCTCGACGGCGTGCCCTACTACCCGATGCGGACACGCATCGTCGATACGGGGTACGGCCTCGAGCGATTCGTCTGGGCATCCAAAGGGTCCCCGACAATCTATGATGCGATCTTCCCCGAGATGGTCAGCCGCCTCATGGAGGGGGCGGGGCTGTCCCACTTCCTCGACATGCCCGAGTATACAAAGATACTCGCGATGAATGCGAAATATGCCGGGCTCATGGACATCAGCGGCTCCAATATTCTCACGATGCGGCGGCAGATCGCGTCCCAGATTGACGTCCCGATTGAAAAACTCCAGAAAATGATTGCACCGATCGAGCGGGTGTATGCGATTGCCGACCACACCCGCTGCCTTGCATACATGCTCGGCGACTGCATCGTGCCCTCCAATGCGCAGGAGGGATATCTCGCCCGTCTCGTGCTCCGGCGAACGCTGCGCATGATGCATGAGCTGGGTATTACGGAAAACCCCGCCGATCTGATTGAAATGCAGATGAGGATTATCGGCATCGACTCGTTCGAACAGGAGCTCGGGGTCGTCAGGGAGATCGTTGCAAACGAAGTGGAGAAATACGCGCATACGATGGACAGGGGGACCCGGATCGTCCAGAAAATGGCCCGGGAGTACAGGAAAAAATCCGAACGCATCCCGCTCTCCGAGATGATTACGCTCTACGATTCCCACGGGATTCCGCCGGAGACCGTTCGTGAGGTTGCCGCCGAAGAAGGGGCGGTCGTGGATCTTCCCGACAATTTCTACTCCCATATCGCCGACGTGCACTCGGAATCGTCCCCTGAAGAGACGGAAGAGGACCGGTTTGCGGCATTCCGGGACCGCCTCGCCACGCTCCCTCCGACCCGACGGAAGTACTACGAGCAACCGTGTGAAATCGAGTTCGAGGCTATCGTGCTGGACCACTTCGACGGATACGTCGTCCTCGACCAGACCCTGCTGTATCCCGAAGGAGGGGGGCAGCCGTCGGACACGGGCACGCTTGTTACGGAAGAGAATATGGTGCGCATCGATCATGCCTTCAAACTCGGCGATGTGATCCTGCACCAGATCCGGGGCGGCACGCTCAAACGCGGCGAACGGGTAAAGGGAATGGTCGACGAGGAACGCCGGTGGACGATGATGCGCCACCACACCGGCACGCACATTCTCCTCCACGCGGCACGGGATATTCTCGGGAAGCATATTCACCAGGCGGGGGCGCAGAAGGGGAGCGAGAGTTCCCGCCTCGATATCCGCCACTACCGGCACATCACTCCCGACGAGCTGAAGCGGATAGAGATTGCCGCCAACAGGATGGTGCTTGCGGACATGCCCGTCTATGTCAAGTGGGAGGAACGGTCCCGTGCGGAGCAAAAATACGGCTTTGATCTGTATCAGGGAGGTGTTCCGCCGGGCAGCGAGATCCGGGTCGTTTCGGTATGCGGAGACGTGCAGGCATGTGCCGGCACCCACTGCCGGAGCACCGGGGAGATCGGCCCCGTCAAGATAATCCGCGTGGAGCATATTCAGGACGGCATCGAGCGGCTGGAATTTGCTGCGGGCACCGCGGCCATTTATTACATGCAGCATGTCGAGCAGCTGCTCACCGATGCGTCCACCGTCCTGAGCGTTCAACGGGAAAACCTTCCATCGGCCGTCGAACGGTTTTTTACCGAATGGAAGGAGCAGAA
>LKUD01000043.1 GCA_001412355.1 Methanoculleus sp. SDB | reverse complement strand
GCAAGCGGTCCCGGACTGATGACTCAGGGGACCAGAGTAGTGATTGACGGGAAAGATGTATTAATATCCCAGATTCCCGATACCTTAAATGCCAACGGCTATGCCTGTCAGCTGGACAGCGCCTATCCGTTTGAAGCGGATATCGCCGATGATATGGATAACACCACCGACGCGGACTGGACCATTGACTCCATCACCACCTGGTGGGCTAACTGGAATGGTTTTACCACCTGGGCAAACGTCCCCAACGTGCACGTGATATTGTACGCGGACAATTCAGGAGTACCCGCGGATAATCCCACCACCGAAGTGGTAGTGGAAGCAGCAGATTTTGTAGCTACCACCATTGCTACCGACAAGTATGCCTTGTACATGGATATGTCATCCTATGACTTCACCATTCCTGCAGGGTCCTGGTGGTTTGAGATAAAGCCGTCCAACGTATTCACCGTAAACGGACAGACCGGCTGGCAGTGTGAAGCGGGAATAGGAAACGGTCAGGAATTGTATTTCCGTTCAGTAGTACTGGGAGTACCTAACTGGACCAGTGCCACCACCCAATGGGGACAGGCATTGGAGCCCGGAATTATCATGTACGGAACTGCCGGCAGCGGATTAATTCCGGTGACCTGGGATTTTGAAACCGGTGCACAGGATTGGACCGTAACCAGCACAGCTGGCTTCCCTGCCGCCTGGGCAGTGATGGCAGCAGATTACAAAGCATCTTATGTAATCCCCAGTTCCGGCGACTCCAGCATGTGGATTGACTCCGATGCCGCCGGATCAGGAAATTATGTTTTAGATACCGCCATGTCTCCTGTTTTTGTAGCAGTAGATGGTGATTATCTTAAGTGGGGTTATTCCTACAACAACATCAGTTCGGATAGACTTAAAATGATCTACCGTCTGTACACCGGCGGATCCTGGCAAGCCTGGGTAGAAGCAGTAGTGTATTCTGCAGATAACTTTGGTGCCTGGGATTCATTGGATGTAAGCGCTCTTACCTATGACAGTATGCAGGTAGGATTTGTCTATGATGACATGAATACCTGGGCATGGTATGCCGCCTTTGACAACGTAGGACCGGTACTAATGCCTGCACCTTCCAATCATGATGTCGGATCGGTTAGTTTCCTCAGCCCGGGAACATCAGTGGGTCCGGGAATGGATGATGTAATTGCAGTAGTACGCAATTACGGCGGATTTGACGAGACTTACGATGTTCACTGTGTAGTCACCGATCCCACCGATGCGGTGGTATTGGACACCAC
>LKUD01000042.1 GCA_001412355.1 Methanoculleus sp. SDB | reverse complement strand
CCTGGTCACCGGACGGGACGAAAATTGCATTTTATTCGAGGCGGGAAGGAAATGATGAGATCTACGTGATGAACGCGGACGGAACCGCCCAGACCCGGCTGACAACCGATCCTTCACAGGACTGGCAGCCGGCCTGGTCCGTGGACGGAACGAAAATTGCGTTTGTTACCGATCGGGATGGAAGCGATGAGATTTACGTCATGAACGCGGACGGATCCGGGCCGATCCGGCTGACGAACAATCAGTATTCGGACTGGCATCCTTCCTGTGGCATGCCCCCGGATGTTGTTGTACCGGAATTTCCCGCTCTGTTCATTCCTCTTGGGTTTATTTTCGGGATAATTGCACTCATCTGCTATGGCCGGAAAAAATCCTGATTATTCTCCCTCTTTCCCTCCGTGATCCTTTTGGTGCACCATAACCACTCTACACTCGTGTAATTTCTTCCCTTTCACTCTCTTCCCCCGATGATGCCACCCCGTGTGCCGAGTTCCCGTCATTCGGAGTCCCGGGGGTTTCTCTTCCGGGGCTTGCCCTTGTTGTATCTCCGGTGAGGAAAAAGCGGGACAGTAACCAATATATCATTTCTCCCTCTCTGCCGTGAAACCTGAGATTGTCGTCATTGAACTTTTTCCCGCAACACCTCCTCCTTCTCGATCTTTCCGTCGCGGAGGCGGATCACCCGGTCGAAATACTCCCTGTGCCAGTCTTCGTGGGAGACCATGATCACCGTCTGGTTCAGCTCCTCGTTGATCTGCCCGAAAAGATCGAGTACGGCACGCGAGTTCATGCTGTCGAGGTTTGCGCAGGGCTCGTCGGCGAAGAGGATGTCGGGGTTGTTTACGAGGGCCCTGGCGATGGCCACCCGCTGCTGCTCGCCGCCGGAGAGTTCGGCGGGGAGGTGGTCCTTCCTCCCTGCGAGGTCCACCCGGTCGAGGTAGTCGCGGCCCGTCGCAGAGGCGTCGGGGAGGGGGACGCCGCGGGCGAGTGCCGGGAGAATGACGTTTTCAAGCGCCGAGAGCTCAGGGACGAGGGCGTAATCCTGGAAGATGAACCCGAACTTCTGCAGCCGGAACCGGGTTTTTTTGCTGTCGGAGAACTCGAGCACATCCTCGCCGCCGATCGTGATCTCCCCTTCGGTGGGATCGTCCAGAAGCCCGAGCATATGCAGAAGGGTTGATTTCCCGGAGCCCGACGATCCCATGATCCCGACAAACTCACCGGTACCGATATCGAAGGATACCCCGTTCAAGGCGTGCACCTCGACACGGCCCATCGTATAGATCTTTTTCAGGTTGCGGGCGGTGATCATCAGGCACCCCGCATCGCATCGAGGATCTTTTCGTTGGTGATCCGCCAGGCGGGAATGAACCCGGCAACCGCCGAGGAGAGGTAGAGCATGACGGTATTTTCAACGAGCATGCCCGCATCCACAAGCGGCGTGACGGTCCCGTCCGGAAATTCGATTGGGTAGGCGGTGAAGTAGAGCACCATCGCCTCGAGGATCACCAGCCCGAGGATCACCCCGAAGGTGCAGATGAAGAACACCTGCATGACATAGGAGTTGATGATGACGCTCTTTTTTATCCCGATCGCTTTCAGGATGCCAATCTGCTTTCTGTTGGTGAATGTCTTGATCGTAATCAGGATGAAGATCACCACGATTGCGATGATGAGGCTTCCGATGACGGTGATGTTGTTGATGATGTTAAAGGATTCGACCGATTCGGCGACGATGTCCGATGTTGCGTCCTCCCAGGTTTTTACTTCCTCCCCGACACCGAAACTGAGGATCATTCGTTTGAGGGCGGAAAGATCGGCATCGTCGGTCGCCTTGACGAGGATCTCGCTTGCACGGGTGTTCGGCCCGGTGCCGCCCAGCACGCTCTCCATCTCGTCGGCGGTGACAAACGCCATGTAATCGGCGATATAGGATTTTGTCCGGACAATGCCCTTGATCCGGTACTGACGCACAACACCGTTTGCGTACCTGACCGTGACGACGTCCCCGACGGCCGCCCCGCCGAGCGAATCGTAGAAGTCCTTCGACTTGTCCTCGTGGCCGGTCACGAGCACCCCGAGCAGGATCTCGTCGCGGTCCCCGCTTCCCAGAAAACTGCCTTCCTCGATGAACTCGTGGATCTTCGTGACCTCCACCTCATCGCGCGGGTCGAAGGCTTTGACTTCGATGGAAACGGTATTCTCCTCGAAGTCCACCGAGACGGGCATGGAAAATCGTGCGGATGCCCGGATGACGCCGGGAATCCTGTTGATACGTCCGAGGAGGGTGTCGGCATCCTCGATGTAGCGTTCGTCCACACGCGGCCCGATGACGATGTCCGACGTCATGAAATCGATGGTCTGGACATTATACGACTCCACGGCTCCCGAAATGACCGACGGAAGGAAGATCATGTTGGTGAAGACAAAGGCGATGACGATGATATTTAAGAGCACTCTGCCCCTGCCGCCCCGCTGCAGGGCCCGCGCCGCAAGAAACACGGAGACCCTGAGGTTCTCGAACATCGGTGCTCAGTCCTGTCCGTCCTTTTTTGTGTAGACGAAATAGTACCATGCGCCCGCCGCAACGACGGCGAGGAGGATCACGCCGAAGACAACGATGCCCCCGTCGCCTTTCGACCGGACCGGCATTGTCAGGGGGAATGTTTCGGTGTGGGCCCCCCAGTCGTCCTCGTAGGTGACCGTCAGGGCATAGTCATAGTCGCGGGCTTCGGACGCATCGAGCGTGAAAACGGCTGGAGCATCGTTATCCGGCTTGATCTTTCCGATAAAGGATTCCTTGTTGCCGGAAAAAGGAAGGTCGATTGCCGCCTTCGTGGATGTCGCATCGCCGGTGCCGGTATTTTCTAGGCGGATGATCAGGTCGTACTGGTCCCCCTGCATCACCCTCACCGGATCGGTCTTGACGGAGGCGATACCGATAGCCGCACGGCCGCGGACGTCGAGAGAGACGGCATCGGTCCGGGACACCAGAACGCCATCCACGGTGTAATAGCTCACATCGAGGGCAATCTCGCGGATACCGGTTTCCAGGTCGGGGTCGGTAACAAGGAAGAGAACGAGGTCCTGCGATTCGCCGTCGTCGAGGCGGTCCACGTGAAACGATCCCGACGTTTTCGGGGCAAGGGAGGGATCGTCCTCGGCAACCCGGATGAATATATCATCCGCACTGCTCCGCCCGCTGTTGGAGACGCTGAGTGTCACCTCCACCTCATCACCGGGCCGGATATATTCGGGCCCCGACTGGCTGATGAGAAGCACCGGCTTTTTGACAACCGAGACCGGCACATTCACATTGACCAGTATCGGGTACAGGAGGCTTTCCGCCCCCAGCACCCGCACCCTCAGGAGAGGGAAATAGATGCCGTCCTTCTCCGGAGCCCTGATTAAAAACGAGAGCTGGATGGACTGTTCGGGACCAAGATCCCCCGAATACTGGGAATTTCCTCCCAGCACCTCAACGTCCCCGCCCCCGTCGAGATAGACACTGCTGATCGTCGGGTTGACCTCGGTGCTTGTCGTTATCTCGCTCGTCGACGTCTGGGCGGTGTAGGTCGTTGTCAGCGATGCTTTGGCGGTATTTTTCAGGGTCACCGTAATAACCCCGGTCTCTCCGGGCATAAGCACCGCCGGGGACACGTCCGTATCGGTGATGATCACCGTCGGTTCATACAGTCCGGCGAATGCCGGGACAATACAGAGTGCCGAAATGCAGAGCACGGCTGCGATTTCCTTCCACATCATATGCTTCTCTCCTGATGGTGTCAATGATCCGGATTCTTATTTTAGTTGTCATTCCGTGATTGACCGGAACCCTGATGAACCTTCTACAGCGCGGGGAGTACGGTCAAAGCAGACTTTTCTTCGAAAAAGACTTCTGGAGAATAACCCATTTAAACATCATGTATCGTGGAGGAAACCGTAATGGGGGCTTCGTTTTTAAGCCTCTTTGTAAGCCACGATACCCTGAAAAAGTATATTATGTGAAAATGACTGAGGACTCTGAGAGAATGACGGAATCAGAGAACAGGCAACCGGAGAATCCGGTGCGGTTTGTCGGGTGCTGCGGGGCCTGTTGCAGAACCTGCAAGCCATTCGTCGAAGGATTCTGCAAGGGCTGTAAATTGGGGTACGATACCGGAGAGAGGGACATTTCCAAAGCCAGATGCCCGATGAAAGTATGTTGCTTCGGCCAGAGAAACCTTGAAACCTGCGCAGACTGCCCGGACTATTCCGCCTGTACCATAATCTCCGGTTTTTACGATAAAAAGGGATATAAATATAAAAAATACAGACAGTCGATCGAATTCATCAGAAAGAACGGATATAAACAATTTTTAGAGAAAACACGAAACTGGAAAGGTCCGTACGGCACACTCGGGTAAAGCGGGTTTGAATTTTTTGGGGGCTTTCTTCACGGTATTGCGAAATCATCTCTCCCCCTCCAGGTTTCTGCCCGCGAGTGAGTGAATATCAGGTGATGTGAATAAAAGGGCTCAAAAAAATACAATTTCGTGCTACATTTATCGCAATAATTAAAACTCTTCCGAAACCAGATGGTATGATGAAACGTCCCGCACTCGCCCTTCTCCTTATCATACTGTTTTCGGTCGGCAATGCCGCCGCGCTGACCGTGCCGGATGTCATCCGCTCTTATCAGGAGAATCCTGATGCGACGACGACGGTCACGCTGGAGATTCACGGGATCATGGCGGGCGGCATCATTGAAGAACTTCCCCGGGGATACGAATTTGTGGCGACCACCCATCCGCCGGAGAGTACGCGGCTCCTTTCACACCGGCTGTGCTTTGCATTCCTCGGGGAAGAGGCCATCGAGTACACCGTAAGAATCGGCGATGAGGAGAGCGGGATTACGGGAACATGGGAAGATTTTGGAGACAGCCTTTCAGGAAACGTGCATGAGGCAACCACCGGCGCAGCCCTCTCGCCGTCTGCACCCGTCCCGGATGTCGCGGCTCCGCAATCGGGCATCGGGATTGCACTTCCGCTCCTTGCGGTGACGGGATATCTCGCGTACATGAGGAGGGGACGGACGTGAAGCGGCTTGCGCTGTGCATCTTCCTTCTGTTCCTGTGCGGCTCAGGCATCGCTGCGGGGTGGGATGCCTACGGTATTCCTGCGGATTATAATGGCGATGATGCGCTCACAGGGCAGGAGTTGAGAACCGGGATCCTTGAGTATCTTTCCGCTTCTCCCGCCCTCACGCGTGAAGACATCCGCGATGCCGCCCACGTGTATCTCGAATGGAACGGAACACCGAAGCCGGTCTCGGATTCGGTATCCGACCACATCGTGCTGTATCGCCCGGTTCGGAGGGTGGTGGTCTTTAATGGCGAAGCCGCGGAAACACTCCGCGCCATCGGATTCGATCCCGAAAAGATCGTCGCGACAGACAAATATACGCAGGAAAAATCCTCCTTCTTCCCCGAGCATGCCGGCCGGGAGAATATCGGGTCCGTCTGGTCCCCGGATATGGAGAAGGTTCTCTCAATGCATCCCGATACCGTCTTCCTCTATGCCACCATCAGCACCACTGCCTGCGACGAGATCGGGCAGAAACTCACCGGCAGTTATCCCGACATCCGGGTATTCAGGTTTGATTGCTTCAATCCGCGGACCTATCCTGAAGAGATCCGGAAGATCGGCTTGATAGTGGACAAGGAAGAGGGTGCGAATGATTTCGCCCAATTCTATTCGTCAGTGATGGACACTATCGGAACACGGGTCTCCTCAATCGCTGAGAAGGACAGGGTACGTGTGTATTTCGAGTACTGGAACGATTACAAGACCGTCGCGGGTGCAGCGGGATACAATGAGAAGATCGAGCTTGCCGGCGGCATGAACATTTTTCGCGACGAGGCCGCCGACTACCCCGAAATCGATCCTGAAGCGGTGATCGTGCGCAATCCAGAAGTGATCATAAAACTGGCGGGGAAGGGTCTTGAGTTCGGCGGTTATGCGAAGAGCGATATCGAACCGCTCATCGCGGTCCGGCAATCGCTCCTCGCACGGCCGGGGTGGAACCAGCTCGCTGCCGTGCAGAATGACAGAGTATACATCATCCATTCCGATATTCTCGGAAGTTCCCAGCATTTCATCGGGACTGCATATCTCGCACGATGGTTCTATCCCGATCTCTTCGCCGATCTTAATCCTGCGGTGCTCCACCAGGATTATCTGGACAGGTTCCAGCGGCTGCCGTTCGATCTCGCATCCGAAGGGGCATTCGTGTACCCGGAGTGACCGGAAATGGCATCTGAGGAGACCTCGGCTGAACTCCATGGCCGTTACGGGCAGCTACGGAGAAAAAGATTCACATTTATCGGTATTTTCGTAATCCTGCTCATTGTGCTCGCTCTGATTGCGGTTACCCTGGGCTCCGCTGATATCCCCGTGGATGAATCGTACAGGGCAATCCTCGCGGGCCTCTTTCCCGACCACGTCAGTGCAACGGAACTCGCGATGATCATCATCTGGGACTATCGGCTGCACCGGGTGCTCTTCGCCGTGACCGCAGGCGCCGGCCTCGCCATTGCCGGTGCGGTGATGCAGGGAATACTCCGGAATCCCCTCGCGAGCCCCTTCACGCTCGGCATCGCCTCCGCGGCGGCAACCGGTGCCTCGATCGCGATCGTGCTCGGTGCCGGGATGATGAGCGGAGAGTACCTCGTCATCGGCAATGCATTTCTCTTCTCGGCCCTCGCTGCCGGCGCGATCTACGGGATGGCCCGGTATCGGGGCGTGAGGTCGGAGACCATGATCCTTGCCGGAATCGCGCTTATGTATCTCTTCTCCGCCATCACCTCGCTTCTTCAGTATCTCGGCACGTCTGCACAGCTGCAGGAGGTGGTCTTCTGGATGTTCGGCTCACTGGAGAAATCATCGTGGCTGAAACTCAGCGTGGTGAGCCTGATCCTTGCACTGTGCCTCCCCTATTTGTTCCTCCGGGCATGGGATCTGAACGCACTCGCAGAGGGGGACGAGGTGGCATCCAGCCTCGGGGTGCCGGTCGAGCGCTCAATGACGGCATTTATGGTCATCGCATCGCTCATGACCGCCTCCATCATCTGCTTCACGGGCACCATCGGGTTTATCGGTCTTGTCGCACCCCATATCACGCGAATGATCCTCGGGGGCGACCACCGCACTCTCCTCCCTGCTTCAGGACTCGCGGGCGCGGTCCTGCTGCTCGGTGCTGACAGCCTCGCCCGAAGCATCCTTGCTCCCGCGATCATACCGGTCGGCATCATGACCGCACTCCTTGGAGTGCCGTTCTTCATCTATCTCTTTCTTCACAGGAGTGATGGACAGTGGTAACGCTTCGAATCGAGGATCTCTCTTTCTCGTACCGCCAGGGGAAAGTGCTCGACGCCATCTCGTTCGAGACGGGTGAGGGTGAACTCCTCGGTATTGTGGGGCCGAACGGCTGCGGAAAGACGACCCTGATCAAGTGCATCGATCAGATACTCCTCCCGGACAGGGGTTCGATCCGGCTGGACGGAACGGATCTGCAGAGATTGTCCCGCCGCGAACTCTCCCGGCGGATCTCGTATGTTCCCCAGGCCATCTCTTCGTCAGGTTCCTCGACCGTTTTTGAGATCGTGCTGATGGGCCGACGACCGTACCTGAACTGGAGCGTCTCCGAATCCGACGAGCTGAAGGTGATAGAGGCGATAAAACTGCTCGGAATCGAGAATCTTGCCTTCAGGAATATTCGCAATCTCTCCGGGGGAGAGCGGCAGCGGGTGATGATCGCCCGGGCACTGGTTCAGGACACACAGATCCTCCTGCTGGACGAACCCACAAGCAACCTTGACGTGCATTACCAGATGGGGGTTCTCGAAGTCATTTCCGGACTCGCACGTGAGCGAGACCTCACGGTTATCATGGCAATTCACGACCTGAATCTCGCGTCACGGTACTGCACCGATCTGCTCGTTCTCAACCGGGGAACGGTATACGGACAGGGAAGCCCGTCCGATTTGCTCTCTCCTGAGATGATCCGCGAGGTGTACGGCATCGAAGCGCTGGTAAAGCACGACCCCTCACCACCCTATGTAGTGCCGATACGGGCTGTCCGCGAGCGACCGTAAAAAATCCCATCCCATTTTTCTCGCGTTCAAAGAAAATAGAGCTGCCAATCCAATCGATTCCGGCACTCGCTATCAACCCGGAGGGAACCGGTGGCTCAGGAGAGCACCATGGCAGCGGAGGTGTGGGAGACAACGATGAGGTGCCAGCGGTACGCGGCAGTCGCTTTTCCCGGAGACAAGAGGGAAGAGGGCGCCACAATGGCCGCCATCGCCGGGTCTGGGAAAACACCGGATGGAGTGCGACGGGAGTCATTGCGGATTTTTGCTGTTCAATCCTGTAAACGCTCCCATCAGTGCCGGGGGGGGGCTATATCATACAAATATTAATATTAATAACATTAAGTAAGAAATATATATGATAAAATAGCACAGTTATGTGGTGGGCGGTCCCGAGAAATCGGCGGGTTGGAACACACCTCCTCCGTTCCTGTGGCTGCCCTACCATACAACGGTCACTATGCACACCCTGAATTCCTTTCCTGTCCACACACATGCGAAAAAATATTCGGGAACGGCCCGGGGAAGCCCTCCCGCTTCTTTTTTTATGGCATCGAACAGTTTGCCGCCGGTACCTCATACGATAACACCTGAGAATTCATCCGGAATCCCTATCCATAAGAAAGGAAGATGGCGCCTTCTTCGGATCTACCCCAGTACATTAATGCGTACTTGTGAGCATATTTATACAATGAAGTACAAATTTGTTCAGTGGTGATGCCAGTGGAATGGAGACCGGAACAGAACTGAACCTGACGGCAGAAGAATTCGAGAAAATTACGCACAGCAGTAAAAAGCCCGTGATAATTCCGCTCTGCACGACCCTGCCGGAAAGTATCCTTCCCGGCGGGGACTGCGGATTTATCCTTGAATCCCTTGATACGAAAAAAAGGGATGCGCGGTATTCGGTGAGGGGAATGGATGTCGTGCTGACCATCTCGATCGGAGACGGGCTCAGCCTGACGGGAGACGAGCGGTATGTCGAGACTGCGCGCCGGGCGGCCCGAGGCCGGAACCCCGTCGAGACGGTCAGGTCGATTATCGACGCCTTTACGGTATGCACAGAGAATACGCCTGATTTCACTGGGTGCTTTGCCGGCTACTTTGCGTATGATCTTGTCTACTCGCTCTACGAGATGCTCCCGGAGTATCGTCCGGCAGAGAGAAAAACGCCGGTTGCCGAGTTTATATTCACCCGCGAGAGCATTGTCACCGATCACCGGGACAATGCCAGGTATCTTTTTTCCTATCCGCTCATCACGGAGAACTCCGATCCCTTGGAAGAATATGACAAAGCAGAACGGCGAATACGGGACCGGGCCCGCAGACCGGCAGGGCATGCGAACAGATCCGAAGGCTCCGGAAAACTGCGGCTTACCTCGAACCTCACTGAAAAAGCCTATGAAGAGCGGGTGGCGCGGGCGAAGGAATACGTCCGTTCGGGCGAGATCCTCCAGGCGGTCATCTCCCGAAAAATGGAGTGCCCGTTCAGCGCATCGCCACGGGCTCTTTATGCGACTCTCAGGGAGGTGAATCCGAGCAATTACATGTACTTCCTCGACTTCGGGAAGAGGCAGATCATCGGATCCAGCCCCGAAATGCTTGTGAGAGTCGAAGGAAAAACGGTGACCACCGTTCCCATCGCCGGCACCCGGCCGCGGGGACAGGACGCGGCAGAGGACGGGCGGCTTGCCCGGGAACTCCTCGCCGACAGAAAGGAGTGCGCCGAACACCTCATGCTCGTCGATCTGGCACGAAATGATCTCGGCAGGGTCTGCACCTACGGCTCGGTCACTCCCGACATTTTCATGGAGGTCGAGAAGTTTTCTCATGTCCAGCATATCGTTTCCCGGGTGAACGGCAGACTCAGAGACGACTGCGACCGGTTTGATGCCTTCGTCTCCTGTTTTCCCGCCGGAACGGTTTCCGGTGCGCCGAAGATCAGGGCGATGCAGATCATCGACGAACTGGAGGACGAGAAGAGAGGCATCTATGCGGGAGCTGCCGGCTATATCGGGCTGAACGGGGATCTGAACCTCGCAATAGCCATCCGGACAATCGTCGTCGAAAACGGAAAGGCCTCCGTCCAGGCCGGAGCCGGCATCGTCGCGGACTCTGTCCCCGAGAAGGAATATGCCGAGACCGCGATAAAGGCCGGGGCCATGCTCGATGCAATCAGGAGAGCGGAGGGAAAAGGATGAAGGCCCTTGTAATCGACTGCTACGACAGCTTTACCTATAATCTCTGCCAGATGATCGGCCGCCTGGGCTCGGAGCCCGTGGTCGTGCCGAACGATTACCCGCCCGAAAAGCTCCGGCTCCGGGATATCGAGCGGGTCATCCTCTCTCCGGGGCCCGGCCGGCCCGAAAACTCGGGGCTCTGCCTCCACGCCCTTGCGACGTTTTCACGGGAGATCCCGACCCTCGGCGTGTGCCTCGGCCACCAGGCGATCTGCTTCGCTTTCGGAGGGGAGATCGTCCGGGCGGAAAACCTCATGCACGGGATGACCTCCCTGATCTCGCATGATGGTGCCGGGATCTTTTCCGGACTTGTGAATCCGTTTACGGCGACGAGGTACCACTCCCTCATCGCGGAGAGGGGGACGCTCCCCGACGAACTTGCCGTGACCGCGGTGAGCTGCGATGACGGCTATGTCATGAGCGTCCGGCACCGCGACTACCCGATTGAGGGCATACAGTTTCACCCCGAGAGCATCCTCACGGGGGAAGGCATGCACCTGATGACAAATTTCCTGGGGAGCGGGTGCCGGTGATGCAGAGAGCGATAGCACGGGCCGCGGCACGGACGGATCTCACCGCCGATGAGGCGGCGTCTGCCATGACTTCCATGATGACAGGCAGTGCGACAGATGCACAGATCGGAGCTTTCCTGACCGCAATGAGCATGAAGGGAGAGACGAAGACCGAGATTGCCGCCGGTGCGGGTGTGCTGAGGGAGCATGCCGCGGCAATAAGGCCGAAATGTGAAGGCACGCTCGTCGATACCTGCGGGACGGGAGGGGATATGCGAGGAACGTTCAATATCAGCACGGCAGCCGCGTTCGTCGCCGCGGGTGCAGGGGTTCCCGTCGTCAAACACGGAAACAGAAGCGTGAGCAGCAGGTGCGGATCAGCCGATCTGCTGGAGAAGGTCGGGGTCGTCCTCGCCATCCCGCCCGAAAGAACATGCCGCATCATAGAGGAGATTGGCATCGGCTTTCTGTTCGCACCCCTGTACCACCGGGCGATGAAAGCCGTTGCCGGGCCGCGGATGGAGATCGGGATACGGAGCCTCTTCAATATCCTCGGCCCGCTTGCAAACCCTGCCGGGGCAGAAGCCCAGCTCATCGGCGTATACAACCCGGAGCTCACGGAAACGGTCGCCGGTGCCCTGAAGATACTCGGCACCCGGCGGGCGATGGTCGTTCACGGCGACGGGCTCGATGAGATCACAACGGCCGGGAGAACCCGGGTTTCAGAGCTCACCGACGGGAAGGTGGAGCATTACGAACTTTCATGCCGGGACTTCGGCATCTCCGAGGCCGATCCGGCCGCGCTCAGGGGAGGCGATGCTGGAGAGAATGCGGAGATCTTCCTGCACGTCCTCGGAGGAGGGGAGGGGCCGGCACGCGACATCGTGCTCATGAATGCCGGGGCCGCGATATGCCTCGGGGGACGGGCAGGTTCGCTTGACGAGGGCATCCGCCGTGCGGAGGACTCGATTGACAGCGGAAAGGCCCGGAGAAAACTGGAATCGCTGATTGAGATAACCGGGGAAACACCATGATTCTGGACGAGATCCTCAGGACGACACGGCATCGGATAAAAGAGCCCGGACGAGGCGGAGAGAGGAACGACCCTCTGAGCCTGAAGGAGGCGATAACGTCCGTTCGGGGAAGGCATGCGGTCATCGCGGAGATCAAGTTTTCCTCGCCCTCCTCGGGAAGGATACGGGATCGGACCGATCCCGCCGCAATCGCGGAAGAATATCGGAGAGGCGGGTGTGCGGCCATATCGGTTCTCACCGAGCCCGAATTCTTCGGGGGAAGGCCGGAAGATATTGCGGCGGTGAAAGAAGTTGTCTCTCTCCCGGTTTTACGAAAGGACTTCATCATCGATGTACGCCAGATCGGGGAGACGAAAGAGCTCGGGGCGGATGCGGTGCTCCTGATCGCGGGCCTGCTCGGCGACCGGCTCGGAACGTTCGTCACTGCTGCCCGGAAGGCGGGGCTCGAACCCCTGGTCGAGGTGCACACGCACCATGATGTGGAGGTGGCGCTCGCATCGGGTGCCGGGATCATCGGGATCAACAACCGTGACCTCCGCACCATGCAGATCCGGCCGGATACAACGGCCGAACGAGCCGGACGGATTCGGAATGCCGGCAGGCTCGTCGTCGCGATGAGCGGGATTACAGGGCCGGAGGATATCAGGCGGCTTGCCCCCCATGCCGACGCCTTCCTTGTCGGAACGGCACTCATGTCAGCAAAGGAGCCGCACACGGCACTGGAGGGATTGGTATTCGCATAAAGATCTGCGGGGTCACCTCGCCCGGGGATGCACGCTGTGCGGAGGAGGCGGGAGCCGATGCCGTCGGCATCGTCGTCTTCAGCGATTCGCCGCGCTCGGTTGCGGTGGAGCGCGCCGGAGAGATCCTTGATCGACTCGGCCCCTTCACGACAGGGGTATGCGTGACGGCGACGGAGGACGGGGAGGAGATCGACGAGATGCTCGCGCTCCGCACCCCGGCCGTGCAGGTGCGGGCGGAGATCCCCCTCCCCCGCACCCGTGCGCGGGTCCTGCGTATGATCAGCCCCGGACAGAGGCCGGCCTACCCCTGCGATGCGGTCGTGATCGACTCCAGCAGGGGGAGGGGGCAGCCCTTTGACCGGGGATTTGCGCGGCAGGTGCTCGCAAACTGCCCCCTCCCGGCCATCCTTGCCGGAGGGCTGACCCCGGAGAATGCGAACGCCGCAGCGGCCCTCTGCCCCTATGCACTCGATGTGGCGTCGGGGGTCGAGAGCCGGCCCGGAGTCAAGGACCCCCGGCTCGTGCGTGCATTTATCAGCGCATGCAGGAGGCTTCCATGAAGAAAGGACGTTTCGGCCAATACGGCGGTCAGTTTGTTCCGGAAACCCTGATGGCAGCCCTGGCGGCGCTCGAGGAGGGGCAGAGAACCATCTGCCGGAGCAGGGAGTTTCAGGACGAGCTTGCGTTGTACCTGACGGAGTATGCCGGGAGGGAGACACCCCTGACATTCTGCAGGAATGTCTCGGACGATATGGGGTGCAGGGTATACCTCAAACGCGAGGACCTCCTCCATGGCGGGGCGCATAAACTCAACAACACGCTCGGACAGGCCCTTCTTGCACGCCATATGAACAAAAAGAGGCTGATCGCCGAGACGGGAGCCGGCCAGCACGGCGTTGCGACGGCGATTGCCGGGGCGGTGATCGGTCTCCCGGTCGAGGTATACATGGGAGAGACGGACTGCACCCGACAGCATCTTAATGTCGTCAGAATGGAGCTGATGGGCGCAACCGTCATCCCGGTAAGCGGCGGGACCGCGACCCTCAAGGATGCGGTCAATGAGGCGATGCGGGACTGGGCAGCCAGTGCCGGGGATTCTGCCTATATCCTCGGCTCTGTCGTCGGGCCGCACCCGTACCCCCGGATGGTCAGGGATTTCCAGACAGTCATCGGAAAGGAGGCCCGGCGGCAGATCCTCGAGCGTGAGGAGCGCCTCCCCGATGACGTGATCGCCTGTGTGGGCGGCGGATCCAATGCCATCGGGATCTTCCATCCCTTCCTCGGGGATGATGTGGCGCTCACCGGCGTCGAGGCCGGCGGCAGGGGCATAGAGCCCGGAGAACACGGTGCCTCGCTCGGGCACGGCAGGCCGGGGATCCTGCACGGAGCCCTCTCCTACCTTCTCCAGGACGACGACGGGCAGGTCCGCGGAACGCACTCGATAGCGGCCGGGCTGGACTACCCCTCGGTCGGGCCCGAGCATAGCATGCTCAAAGATACCGGCCGGGTACGCTATGAAAGCGTCCGGGACACGGAGGTCCTCGACGCGTTCCGGTATCTCTCGCGACGGGAGGGAATCGTGCCGGCACTCGAGTCGGCGCATGCGGTTGCCTATCTCCTCCGGGAGAAGGGCAGGTTCGAAAAAGACGATATCGTCATCATCAACCTCTCCGGGAGGGGTGACAAGGATATCACACGGGAGGTCGTGCATGAGCAGAATCAATAAAGCCTTTGAAGGACCGGCATTCATCGCCTTTACGGTGGCGGGCGATCCCGATTACGCGACCTCGCTTATGATTGCGCAGACCCTCATCCGTTCGGGAGCGGACATTCTGGAGCTGGGCATCCCGTTCTCGGACCCGGTGGGCGACGGCCCCGTAATCCAGCGGGCCGATGAACGGGCTCTCTCTGCCGGTGCAACGACCGCCTCCGCCTTTACGCTCGTGAGGGAGATCAGGAAAGAGTCGGATATTCCGGTCGTGCTGCTCGTATACTGCAACACGGTCTATGCCCGGGGGCCCGCATGCTTCTACCGCGAGGCGAAGGACGCCGGGGTTGACGGGATACTGGTCGTCGATATGCCGGCCGAAGAGGCGGGGTTGGTGACGGGCCCTGCGAAAGAGTCAGGGATTGAGCAGATCTTTACGGTGACACCGACAACGCCCCCCGCCCGCGTGAAAATGATTTCCGCACTGGCCGGCGGCTTTCTCTACCTGGTCTCCCTCTCGGGGGTGACGGGAAAACGTGAAACGCTCTCGGAAGCCGCCCGGCCCCTGATCCGACGGGTACGGGAGCAGACCGACATGCCGCTCGCCCTCGGCTTCGGGATAGCGGATGAAGTCCAGGCCCGGCAGGCGGTGGAGGCCGGAGCGGACGGCGTTATTGTCGGAAGCGCCATCGTGGAGATTATCGAGAGAAATGCCGGAAATCCTGGCAGGATGGAGCGGGAGCTTGCGGCGTTCACCGCCCGGATGAAGGCGGCGGTGGATTCGCACGGGGTTTAATAATGTTCCCTTCAGTCCTTCTTCGCCACGAAAACACCGAATCCCTGCCGGGAATCCCCCGAAAGCACGGAAAATCCGGCCTGCCGGAGGAGCCCCCGAACCTCATCGGACGAGAAAAAACGGGCATGGGAGAGAAAACGCCCCTTCTCCCCCTCGCGGAGGTACGTCCGCACGACCGGACCGTCGCGTTCGAGGAAGCCGATGACGAGGGCGCCCCCCGGGACGACAATCCTGTATAGTTCGGCAAGCGCCCCGTGTGGATCGTCAAGGAAACAGAGAACGGTCACGAGAAGCGCCAGCGAACACGAGTTATCCCGGAGGGGAAGGCTTTCCGCACGGCCGCGGATGACATCGATTCCCCTCCGGTATGCCATCCCGCCGAGTGCCCGCGAGGGTTCGATGCCCAGCCGGATCCCGAGCGGGCCGGCGAACCTCCCGGATCCCACGCCGACTTCAACGCTCCGGGCATCGACCGGAGGGAGGACGCTCTGAATGCGGGCCAGTTCTGCGTGATAGACGCTCCGGTGCACATCATACCAGGCATCATATTCCCCGGCATACCGCTCGAAGATCTCCTCTGTCATGGGACCTGTGAATTCTCCCTGCACCCGTATCTGCCGCAAGCGCGAAAAAGTACAGGATCAGACTACCGCGGTAACTTTTTTTCTCCGTCCCGCCGTATCGGATGAACAATGAACACACATACTGCCATGGCCGTCAGGGAGGCAGCGGAGGTTCTCGGGATTACCGGGGGGGCCAGTCTGAACGAGATACGCCACCGCTATCGTGAGCTGATGAAAGAATGGCACCCGGATGCGGCAAAAAGTGACCCGCCATCCTCCCACCAGAGAGCCGCCACCCTCAACGGGGCATATGAACTCCTCCTTGACTACTGCACGAATCACCGGTTCTCGTTCCGTCTCGATGACATCAAAGCCACCCTGGGGAAGACTCCCGGCGAATACTGGATGGAGCGGTTCGGCGACGACCCTCTCTGGAGCTGACGGAAATCAGGCATTCCACTGATAAGAGCGTGAAACGACGCCACACAGCACCCTCCTGCAACAGCAAGGGATCCCACGCACCCCGGTAGCTCCACCACCGGCAACAAGAACCGCCACTCCCGGCCTTTCCCGGAGATTTCCCCTCCGGCATGCACTATCCTCCCGGCAAGCCCGTTTTCAGCCGGGAAAAGGAGATTATTGATCCGTAATATTCACGGCAAGGCGCCGGAGCTCGTAGGGAGAAACTAAAATTCCCTCGATGCTTTCGGAGGCCCGGTCCCTCTTCAGCTTGAGATCGTATGTGCCGATCTCCAGAAAAGAAAACAGGTACGGGGTAATCGCACCGGTGTCCCGGCCGTACAGGTATATCTTTGCTCCTGCGGGGGTACTATTCACCCAGATAGAACCATAGGAATACGAATCGAGGATGAAACGCACCGCGGCGTCCGCATCGGCGTGCCCCGGGACGAGCCAGAGATCATTTTCAGCGGGAAGATATCCCAGCTTCGACACCATGATGCTGTGAGGACCTTCCGAAACGTTTCCGATACTATAGGGGGTGCAGTAGCCCGTGGGAAAGCCGTCCAGAAAGATATCAGCACCGGAAGGCACTGATTCCACGCTGATAGCACCAAAATCCTGCGATTCCGGCTGAATCTTCATGCTTGTTCCGTCCTCCGCGTTATCGAGCCGGTATGACTGATAGGTCCCGTCATTCTCGATCGTGATAAAGGGATTTGTCTCCCGGATCTGCATATCCTGCGGGATTATACCGGCGGGATATTTTCCGCAGATCGAGAACATCTTCCCCGAATAGTCATCCGAATCGATCGTGACCGTCCTTACCGGCGGCACGGGGACTCCCTGCAGGAACTGCACGGGGGTGATGGCGTCCGGATAAATCCACACGCTTTCCGACGCCGTCCAGGCAACAAGTTTTCCCTCCTCCACAAGCGCCCCCGCCTTCTTGACCTTGATCGTATGAATGCCTTCTTTCAGCCCGTAGATTACTTTCGGGGTGGTAAAACCCACGTTTCTGCTGTCGATATATATTTCGGCACCGCTGGGAACCGATTCGACGCGCACGCCGCCAACGACACTCACTTCGGGGATCTGATCGATCATATCGTACTTCAGCCGGTTCAGATACGGACCGTCGCGGGGGGAGAGGTCGAGATCAATGCACGTGTCCTCCGTGAGGATGATATCCTGCTCGGCCGGCCGGAATCCCTCCAGGTCGAGACGAATGCGGTACTCTCCGGCCTCCAGAGGCCCTGTTGTTGCGGGTGTCGTCTTCCCAAGATATGTCCCGTCGAGGAAAATGAGGGCCCCGGGCGGATTCGACCTTATGGAAAGACTGTACAATGCGCTTGTACTATTCTCCGTCGTCTCTGCCGTCTCGATGACAAGCTCGGACAGCACACCCGCAACATCAGGGGGTAAAACACCCACGCCATTGTCCTGTGCAGGTGAGGGTCCGAAAAGAGAGCCAAACAGGCTGTTCCATACGGCCATAAGCATGGAGAAGAGTGGATTTCCCGAAAGGCCGGATTTATCCGCATCACCCGGTGCTCCGGCCTCCCCTCCGTAGAGCGCATACACCCCGGCACGGGTTATCTCACATGATAGGACGCCCGATTCCTTATCGTATGTCGTAGCGATCCATTCCTGGAGGCCGGTCCCCGGATTGTACCGGGCAAACGAGAGGGAATCGCCGGGAACATCCTCATGACCGGACGCATTGACGGGCGCGGTCAGGACCATCGGGATGTCCGACATTGCATCGTCGGGGCTGATGCGGTATATCCAGCCGGTGGCATTTCCAGCCCCGGCGCTACCGGGCTCCGGACGGGATATTCCGAGCGTTCCGATCATGCCGCCGGTGCTGTCGCGGATCTCGGTCCCTTCCCTGATATACAGCGTGAGGCTTCCGTCGGGCAGCACGATATACTGTGCCGCAGTACCTCCGTTCGCAAGCGAAAGCGCGTACGCCATACGGTGCGTGTCGCTCCCGCCTGTCTGCGTGCGGTCCTGCGGTACGGTTCCCGCCGCTGACTGATTGAGAGTATCGACGGGAGGGGCCCCCTCATCTTCCTGATTCAGAACAAGGAAGATATTCCTGCTTTCGAGATAATCACCCTGTGTGCCGGTATTGTAGCTCCGGATCGCTACGATATTGTCGGAGCGGCTGAGGTACGGTTTGACATCAAGGTCGGCTCTGCTGATCCCCGACGAATCCCCTCGCAACAGGTTGAACCATTCCCAGCCGTTGAACGAAACGAGGTTTTCCCCGGTCTCGGTTCCGGATGCCGCAGAGGCGATGGCGATCAGCCTGGCGCTGCAGATGGCAGAAGTATTTATGGTATCAGAAATCGAGACGGTCGTTGTTGCGCTTTCCGATGTCGTGCCGAATTCCGGAGACGCGAGGATGGCATCGCATCCTTCATAGAGCCAGTAGGTAATGCGGGGGCTGTTTTCATCCCGGTAGACGACGGCAAGCACCGCTCCATGCAGGGCGAACGTTTCATCCCCCGTTCCCGCGTTCCGTACCGTAATCCGGATCTCCCCGGGTGCATTGAGACTGTCGGTGAGATCAAAGCAGTCGGTGGCGAGAATATACTCATACTCTTCTTCGTCTTTTTGATCGGTGTATCTCGAGGCCGCGGGAGTACTTTTTCCATTGACAGAAACCTGGATATGCGGAATAACACCGCTCCTGGTTTCGGTGTTATGCCCCTGAGCCGAGTAGATGAACAGGCGTCCGACTTCAATGGTTCCGGAGGACGGAACGGTGACCGGGAATGTATACTCCCTTGTCTCTTCAGGTTTGAGAAGGCCGGAGTATCCGCTCACATTAACGAGGGATACGCCTCCGCAGAGTGTATCAGTCCGGTAGAGGGCGAGGGCCGTACCCGAATAGCCGGGCCGGTCGGCGGATGCGTCGCCCGCACTCCGGGAGGCAACGGGGGAAAGTTCGAACGATACCTCCGCCGTTTCCCCCTCCTCGACGAAAACCGTCTCAGAAGCGTCGGTATATCCGGATTTCCTGACCATTACAGTATGTTCGCCGATAACCACACCCTCAAGCGTCGCCCCGGTTTTTTCGTCCTGCTGCACGGCATCGAGATAGATATCCGCACCTGCCGGGTCTGAATCGACGTGAATGCTGCCGATAATGGGTTCGAGCGTGAAGTGAACCGTGGTTGTGCCACCTGCCTCCACCGTCACGAGCACTTCATCCGGCTCGTAATAGCCCTCCATAGCCACCGTCACGACGTGATCGCCTGCCGGTAGTTCCCCGAGGGTGGCATTCGTGGCCTGGCCGGTCTCTTCATCATCAAGGAGGATTGCAGCGCCCGCAGGGCTGGAGGTGACGGAAAGGGAGCCCTTCTGTGCTCCCTGATACGAAATCGTCAGCATTGCGAGTGGGATTTTGTAGAACTGTAAGGACCGGGAATATGTCAGGATATTATCGCCCGAACCGGCGACGCTGTCGGTGACATCCCAGGTCTGCGAACCGGCATACCCTCCCTGCGGGGATGCCGCACCGAGATCATCGAGGTTGAAATTGTAGTTTCCGTTCTCGCTTGCGAGGTAGACGACGGAAAGCTCCGAAGATTCCCAGTCGTTGGGAAGGCTTCCTGCCGAAAAGATGCACTCGCCGATGTAATCTTCCCCGAGATAATCATCAGAGTAATAGGTATCCACGTCGTGGCCCTGGTTGACCCAGTATTGCACTTCGTCCGCATCCCCGTCGTCATAGGCGACAACAAGCGTGATGAGCTTGATCCTGCCATCGAAAAAGCCGGTGTATCCCGGATTTTTATCGGTAAAGACCTCAACACCGACGGTTCCGCCATGGATGTTCTCCGTAACATCGTACCACATGAGATAGTCGCTCGTAACCCGGTTGCAGTGGTCGTTCACTGCGACGGCACCGACCCCCCCTTCGCCGGGAAACGAATATTCCACATTCAATGTTTCCGTTCCAAGCGTCCTTTCAAAGCTTCCGTCACCGTTGCCGTCAAGTTTCACCCGTGCCGTCCCTTCGTAATTGTTCTGCATATGTCCGCAGTAAACAGCCACATAAATACGTGCCCATCGGATTTCCGAGTGCTCCGGGAGCAGGAATGTCATGGTCACCGTATTCGGCTGGCCAACGGGCTGACCGGCGGTGCCATATAACGAGTTGAACCAGAGGCCGCCGGAGACCGTGCCAATCTTTTCCGTCGTCAGCGGGATACCGCCAACATAGGTGTCGGCTGAGACGGCGGCCGGAATGAAAACCAGAGCCGCAATAATGCATGCGACGCAAACAGGAAGAAGCTGGCGTAGGGAGACGGTGGTGAGGGACGGGATCATAAACTACTCCTCTCGCAGAAAGTGTCACGCACCATGACGGTTCGGGAACCGGGGATCTGCGAATGCTGTTCTGATGCGAAAAGATAAAAAATTTGTTACATTATATTACATTTTATTCGAAAAGTATGGTAAAAGTAGTCAAAGATGGATTACCTTTGCGAATTGGGGAGAACAGGAAGTGCAAAGATGATGACGATACACCTTGACCGGATTCGTCAGGAAAGTGAGAAGGCGGAGGAGACCCGTCAAATTCCGATCTCCCGGTGACTGCAGCCCTCGCTTTTCCGGTGGCGATAACAGGTTTTCCCGCATGCCGGATCATGACCGGGACCAAAGTATGAAAACGAGATGACAATCGTCCGAAGCAGGAACCGGAAGAGCGAGAGGCTGGCACCCAGTACTCGGCACGGATGATATTGAGAAAATTCCCGCCGTACGTCCTGACCGGCAGGGGGGCGACGACTGCCACCGCCGTGAGGACCCCGAGCATGACGTTATCTGCCATAGCCCGGCTCTTCGATACGGGGGATAATAATAAACTACTCGCAGAATGAATCTGGCCGGCTCGTGGATTTCCGGCCTGAAAAAATGAGAGGGATTCAGGGCCGCCGCCGCAGAAGCAGGGCGGTACAGCCGAGAACACCGAGCAGTGCACCGGGGATGAGGATGCCCGGGAACTCAGGTACGGGAACACCTCCTCCCCCGTCATTCGCAAGCCGGACGATCCACGCATCGGTAAGGATCAGTCCCGTGGGTGTCACGTACCCGGTGACATCACCGTCATCGGACTGGGTAACCCCGACAAGCTCGAAGGTTCCCGGCGTCATCTCCAGGACATCATAGCCGTATTCATCGCGGCTCCCGCCGAGACATTTCTGCCAGACAATCGAATAATCGGCTGCAAGCCTGACCACCCAGATATCTTTATCGCCGTGATTGCCGGAGACATCGCCCCCGCTGGACGTGGTCGTTGCAACGAGAATGTACCCGCCACCGGAAACCGGGCGTATCGTCCCGATGGTCTCGTATCCCTCCCCGCCAAGGGTCGCCTGGCCG
Organism: Methanoculleus sp. SDB; assembly: GCA_001412355.1. Taxonomy (NCBI): domain Archaea; kingdom Methanobacteriati; phylum Methanobacteriota; class Methanomicrobia; order Methanomicrobiales; family Methanomicrobiaceae; genus Methanoculleus; species Methanoculleus sp. SDB. The sequence goes on along the minus strand of LKUD01000042.1, from coordinate 18,807 downwards.
AGGATGGTGCCGTCGAATCCGATCTTGACTATCCAGATATCGGCGTCCCCCTGAACGACGCCCGTCACATCGCCGTCGGTGGACTTCGTATCGGCAAGCACGAGATAGCCGTCCGCACACTCGATGAGCCCGGAGCCCCGGTCATACAGGTTGTTGATATCGAGATCGGATCCGCCGTAGCACCGTTCCCAGTCAAGCGCGCCGGACGGCGTGATTTTCAGGATCCAGAGATCCCAGAAGCCATGATAGCCGGGAATCTCGTCCGAGCCGGTGTATCCCCTGATGAGGTAGCCGCCTCCGGAAGTCTCAATGACATCCAGCAGCCCGTCGATATTTTCCCCGCCATAGCAGTAGAACCAGTCGGGGGTGCCGTCGGGAAGGAGTTTTGCCACGAACCCGTCTTCCCACCCGTTGTGGCCGGTAAGCTCCTCAGATGCGGTTACTCCTGTCACGAGGTAGCCGCCGTCGGAGGTCTGGATGACATACCGTGCAACGTCGCTCTCGGTGCCGCCAAGGCACTGTTGCCACGCAATCGTCCGGTCGGGATTGAGTTTCACCACCCATGCATCGCGGCCGCCGTGATTGCCGGACACATCGAGATCGTTGGAATCGGTATACCCGGCGATGATCCATCCGCCGTCAGCGGTCGCAGCGATCGATCTACCGCTGTCGTCATCCGTCCCGCCGTAGCAGTAATCCCAGATTTCGCTGCCGTCGTCGCCCACTTCCGCAAGCCAGAGATCGTTTTGACCTTTTGCACCGGGATGCGTGTTGACGGCCCATTTTCCGGTATCGCCGCAGAACAGGATCTTGCCGCCCCCGAGGGGAACCATGGCAAACGCGTTTTCCGTACATTCCACACCGTAGGTTGTCTGCCAGTCGAGGGCAGGTACCGCGCCCAGAACAGGAGTTGCGAGCATGCACACGGCAAGAAGAGCGATAATCATTGGAATTTTCATAAAAACCACCTATAACCATCCGGTCGTGAAAAATAGTGTTAAAGGTATGCAAAGCACTAATGATCACCCATACGGATTGCACTCTCTCCAGTTGACGTACATCCTGCACCGGCCAAAACTCCCTTGGCTATGTCGCACTCCTTTTCGCAGACCATGCATCTCAGGGGAGCGCCCCGCCGGCCGTCTTGGAGATGACGATCCAGAACCCCTCGTCCCCGAAGATGATATCATAGACCGGAACACCGATATCATCAAGCATAGCCCGGAACCGCTCGGCGTTCTCCGGGGAGATATTTTTCCGGTTCATTTCTTGCCAGTCGGGATTCCTGCGGATCATCTCGGCCGCAATCGAATCCCTCAAGTCCCGGTTACCAAAACCCCCGCCGACGTAGGTCTTTCCGCCCGGTTTGAGGACACGGTAGATCTCCCGGAAGGCGGCATAAATATCATCCCAGAAGAACAGGGATCCCCTGCTGATGATAAGGTCCGCAGTGTCGTCGGGAAGGGGTATGGCGTGCACATCCCCGTAGAGGAGGTGTATCCGGCCGGAAAGTCCGGCCTCTGCGATGTTCCGCACGGCAACCTCGTGCATATGATGCGAAACGTCCAGAGCGATGACCGACAGGCGGGTTGTTCGTGCAACGGCGATGGCCAGCGATGCCGGCCCGCTGCCGATGTCGATGCAGGTTCCTTCGGTAATGCCGAAGCGATCGATGAGTGTCCGGGCGATGACAGGATATACCGGGGCAAAGACGGTTCTGGCAATTTCATCCATGTTGCCGGCCCTTTTTCTTTCAGATCTTTTCTTTCTGTCGGACATAGGCATGACTCACGATTCGGTGGCGGTAACGTCGCTTCTGCACCAGATCGTACCTACATAACACATCAAAAAAGGAAGAATACTTCCATTGATATGGCGGCTGTACTGGCAATGCCTTCGTTTCACGCAGCACAGCCCTCCTGCTGCGTGCAGGCAGCATATCACCTGCGAAGGAGGTGGTGGGGTGGAGCCTTGCTGGTACGACAGAGACACGACCCCCCGGCACCGTTTTAAGCCTCGCCGGACTCAGACAAGTGCCATGACGACAGCGATCGTCACCACCTTTGCCGCCATGCTGGCGCTGTAGGTGACCAGCGTGACGCGAAGACCGTACCTGCCGAAAAGGGAGATGTACAGCGGCCCGGTGTATTTGATGTAGATGTTCGTGATGATGATCATGCTCCCGATGATGAGCGTTATCAGCGCAGTCTTCAGGCCGAGCACGCCTTCGATCATCAGCGAACCGACGATGGCATACCCGGCCGAGAAATGAATGAACTGTGCGACAAGCGCAGCGCTGCTTTCGCCGGGGAGACCGACAAGGCGAAGGATGGGGTCGAAGATCGATGCGACAGCCTCCATCCCGCCAACGCTCCAGAGCACGGAAAAGACCAGCGTTGCCGCCACTGTAGCCGGGAGAACGCGCCAGAGAGTGGGTATAGCGCGGGAAAAGCCCTTTTTTACAGTGGAAGCTGAAAACGATAACGGCTGTTCATCGACAGGATGACAGAGGCCGTTATGATGCGTGCGCAGAAAGAGCTGTGAAAAGATAACTGCGGCGAACGTCTGCAGAAAGCTTGAGAAGAGGTTCAGGAAGGTGTGAAGCATCCCGATGACCGGGCCGAGGAGGACGAGTGCTGTGGGCAGCTGCACCCGGAACAGCGATTCGCCGAGAACGGCCGGAAACGTACCCATCAGGAGTGCGGGAATGATCTCTTCTTTTCTGATTTGTTCATTGCGAAAATAGTCGGCCAGCATTGATTTTCCTGCGGTCACATTGACCGCCATGGCACAGACGCAGACCATGCAGGACTCGGAGAGACCGCAAAACCGGCAAAGCGGGCGTGATATCCTGTTTAGACGGGAAAAAAGCCCTGTTTCGGCAATGATACCTGCCAGTATGATGCCTGCTGTTATGAGCACGGTTGCCCGTATTAGATAGTTGGCGAATGCAGAGAGGTTCCCGATCTCGATCATATTTGCCAGCTGTCGTAGGTCGTAGGGTGCGTGACGGTCATCGGTTGAAATTCTCCGGGCATTGGTTCATTACGAGTCTTTTTTGAAATCGGTTTTCGGAGAGGATAGGGCGGTGCGGCGCGCCGGACCGGGGTGACTCCATCCGTACACACCCCTCCAACGACACCAACCTCCGCTATCATTTCGACGCTGTCGAATTTCAGCCGTTTAAGAGAACCCGAACAACGCCGAAATGCGACCGATAAACCACTCGAAGAAATTCCCGGAGGAGCCTGCCGCCGACGGCACCTCACCGGCACCGTCTTGGATCAGCACCAGAACGGCGTTCCTGTTCTCCATATAGTCCCCTCCCCCCGAGACCGGAACGCTGGCGATCTCGAGCGTGTTTCCCGAGGCTGATACCATGGAGAGCACATCGAGATCGGCAATGCTGATAGCGGAGGAGCCGGCGGAGAGAGGATTATCCCAGGCCGCACCGTTGAACAGAACCTGATGCGGGTCGTTTTCCAGGCCGGAAGCAGCCGTGCTGACCAGGAGAAGGCTGGCACCGGAGAGATCGGCGATCTCCGCGTCGCCGGTAAAAGCCACGCTGGTGCGGGCATCGGCGGCGGTTGTGCCGAAACCTGAGTCCGCGAAGATGATGTCGGATCCTTCGCATATCCAGTAGGTTATTTGAGGTGCAACGGGATCTTCAACGACGGCAAGGAGCAGCAGACCATAGGCCGCAAATTCATGCCCGTCACTCCCGCTGTTTACGACCCTCACCTCCGCCTCTTCGCCTGCCGTGATGATGCTGCTTACGTCGTAGGCAAAGGTCTCCACGGGATAGTCATAGATCCCGCTGCCTTTCCGGTCCTCGTAGACAGCATCGGCCTTGAGCTCCTTTCCGTTCCAGAAGACTGCCGGCGAGGCGGAAATACCCTCCCGTACTGAGGTGTCGTGGCTCCACGTCGTATAGAGATAGAGGCGGGAGAGTACAATCACGCCTTTTTCAGGCACGGGATCGGGAAGCGCGTAGACCTTCTCCTGGCCGGAGAGGATCATCCCGGTGTACCCGCTGGCCGCCGTTGAAAAGAATTCGCCGTGGAGCGTCCCCTTCCGGTACAGTTCCAGGACCGAACCGCGGTACCCCGATGCCGCCGTGGATTCCCCTGATGATGATGCCGGCCCCGTCAGGGCTATCAGCTCCGCCCCGAGGGCACCGGCTGATTCCGGCGGGATTACAATTGCGCCGGCAGGTACGATGCAGGCAACAAGCATGCAGACCGCAAGCGCGGTGAGAATATAGTTCCTCTTTTTCATGGTAGCTATGGCATTCATGTTTCATCTCCCTGATCTGATAGCTTCAACCGGATTGAGGCATGACGCTGTCCAGGCCGGATAGAGCCCGGCAAGCAGGGAGAGCCCCACCGCCAGGACAAAGCCTGCCAGAAGGAGCGGCCAGGTCACCAGCGCGATCTCGGTGTCCAAAAGCCCTGCAAAGGCGTCGCCGAATCGCGAGATCAGGAACGGGCCTCCCAGCGTGTTCAGCATCGCAGCGAATCCCACTCCCAGCAGATCGCCGCAGACCCCCCCGATGCACCCGAGCACTGCACATTCGGAAAGGATGAGCTCCATCACATCCCGTTCCGAAGCGCCGACGGCCATGGCAATGCCAATCTCCCGCGTTCTCTCGTAGACTGAAGTGATCATGGTGCTGGCAATCATCAGCCCGCCGACGGCAAGGGAGAGCCCGGCGAAGATGCCCAGAAAGATGACCACCATGTCCATCATCCGGTTCACGGCCTCGATCTGTTCAAACGAACCCTGGGGCGAGAGGCCAAACTCCCTGAGCCCTTCCGCGACGGAAAAGACCTGCTCCGGTCCTTCGGCCCGGATAAGGACCCCGCTGTACCCCTCGTCGTCTTCGCCGAGCGAGAGGGCCAGATCGAGGTCCATCAGCAGTACCTGGTCATACTCATCGCCCCGCTCTTCAAGGATTCCGACCGGAACAACCGTCACTTTCTCGTCCACCGGACTTCCCCGGGCATCATAGGTTCGCCGGATGAGGACGAGCGGATCCCCGGTGCGGACGCCCTCGTAGCGCTGGAGCTTTTCGCCGAGGGCTGCACCGAGCACCACGTCCCGCGATCCTGCTCCGAAGGTGCTGCCCTTGAGATAGGCCGGGTGGAGTACCGTCTTGAGTCCCGGCGAGGATATCCCTACGAACCGGACATATGTCTGGCCCCGGGTGGCGCACGTTCCCCGCACGACGGGGGAGGAAGCATCGACTCCTGCTAGGCCGCCTGCAGCAGAAGCCCGCGTCGGGGTAATGAGCTGCACGGTCATGCCCTCCACTCCCGGCAGCGCCTCGATGAGGGTCAGGTCGGACTGGCTCCGGATGGCCTCGACCGCCTGGGTGCGTATCCCCTCCCCGAGGGCGACGGTTCCGACGAGCGCTGCCACGCCGATGGCAATGCCGGCAACGGTGAGAACGACCCGCACTCTCCGGCGGGAGAGCTGGCGGACGGCGAGCTGGAAAAACTCCAGCAGGCGGGCGATCATGCCACCACCTGCCCGTCGCGCATCTCGATGGTCCGGTCCGCGTAGGACCCGAGCTCCCGTTCATGGGTCACCACCAGCAGGGTCACGCCCTGTTCACGGTTCAGGCGCCGGAGGAGAGAAAAGATCCCCTCGCTCGTTGCCGAATCAAGGTTCCCCGTGGGCTCGTCCGCGAGAATGAGGGGTGGATCGGCAACCAGCGCCCGCGCTATCGCCACCCGCTGCTGCTCACCGCCGGAGAGCTGACCGGGATAATGGGAGGAACGCCCTTCAAGGCCAACCATTGCAAGAAGCGCCAGTGCCTTTTCCCGCCGCTCGTCCGGGCGCCGGTAATTGAACAGGAGGGGGTACTCGACGTTTTCGCGGGCGGTGAGCGAAGGAAGGAGGTTGAACTGCTGGAAAATGAACCCTATCGTGCTCCTCCTGAGGCCGACAAGCTCCCGCCGGTCGGCATACATAAGGGGCCGTCCCTGAATGAGGACGGTTCCGCCGGTCGGAGCGTCCAGCCCCCCGATAATGTTTAAGAGCGTGCTCTTGCCGCTCCCGCTCCTTCCCACCAGCGATACAAATTCCCCGGTTTCAATCGCCAGATCGACCCCCCGCAGCGCATGCACCCCGCCGGCATAGCTGCGCGAAAGGTTCCGGGTCTCCACCATCAGCGGCGTCATGCCTCTGCCTCCCGGTATGCCACCCGCAGGATGGCGTTGCAGAGCTGGAAATAGTCGCCATTGTCGCGGACTTCTATGAAATTGTCGGAATAGCGGAGGAAGGGGCGCAGTTCGCGCGATGCCGTCCCGATTTGCCGGCTTTCGTCTGCCGAAAAGACATCGGTCCAGGTCCGGCCTTCGTAATTGGGGAAGAGGATTTGTATCACCGGCTCGATGAGGGGGGGGAGCGTTCCCCTTCCGGGGGTATTCAGCCGGAGCTGGTTCATTTCAGGGATCTCCTCGCGGGCAAAGCCGGCGGAAGGGGCCAGGAGAAAAAGCCGGGCCGACGCCACCCGGGAAAGGTCGATCCGTCCCGAAAATTCCACCCGGCTGGTGGCGAGCTCCTCGGGTATGCCGTAGCTGCGGTAGAGGAGGTCGCCCCCCTCGGCAACCCAGATGGATGATTCGGGCTCACCGGCATCCTCGTAGACCGCCAGGAGTGCGGTTCCCTGGATAATGAAGGTGGATTCGTCAGCGGCGGTATTGGCTATCGTAACGGTGACCTCCTGATCGGCAGGGGAAGGGAGGAGGAAGCTGTCCATCCCCGAAAAATAATCATTCTTGCTGGCAAAGCCCTTGCTGTCCGCATAGCGGGCGGACTGCTCGAGAACGAGGCCGTCGGAACCGTCAAGCCGCACCTCCATGGCAGGGTACGATGCTGTCTGGTCACGCCGGCTCCACGTCCAGTAGACGTAGATCCGTTCGTAGAAGACCTGTCCCCCCGGCGGAATATCCCGGAAGAAGGATGCCGTATAGACGCTCCCCGGCGTCAGGGTGCCGCTATAGCCCCCGTCGCCCTCGCAAAAGAGGTAATTGCCGTTCAGGCGTGCGGAATAGACGACCTGGAGCGGCAGATCTCCCGCGTAGCTCGCCGCTGCCGGCGCTGCGGAGAGCAGGAGGACAAGAGCCATTGCGCACCCTGCATGCGGCTTACAGGAACAGAACACTTCCGTCAGCGCGGTTATTGCTGTGATCGACATCATTCAGGACTCCTTTTTCATCGGCAATGACGGTGATTTCATGGGTACCGGGCCAGGTGTGGAGCGGCACCTGTTCCCGGATTATCCCGCCCGGAGCAATGCCCGGGACCGTCAGCCGGGCCGCCCGCTCTCCATCGAGGAAGACATCCACGTCAAATGCCGCAGCATCGCTTCCCCCTGCATTCCGGATCTCCACCGGCAGGGTGTAGGAGATGACCTGACCGGATGCACCGTTATCGGCAGCGGCTAGCGGGACTGCCAGCACGGCAATCATAACCGCTGCGACAAGGAGCAGCCCGGACAGCCGCGATCGCCGGCAGCACAGCCACCAGCCCAGCACGACGCCGGCGGCACCCCCGGCAAGGGGGACGGGAGTGCTGACTGCCGATTCCGCTGCACCCCCGCGGCGCACCGGGTCGCCGATGGCGATGGCGAGGTCGACCGGCGTGCCGACCTGCACGCTTATCCCGGCCTCTGCAGGCGCTGCCCCGTCCGCCGATACCCTGACGGCAACCTCATGCCGCCCTCCCGACGGCTCCCAGGGAACAGCGATCTGCACCCAGCCTGCCGGGGGCAGGGAAACCTGCCGGCTTTCGAGCGGCAGTCCATCGACCATGACCTCCACGGTCAGGGGCCCCGCCGGCGGGCTGCCGGTGTTTCTCACCGTCGCGGCAACAGTCGCCTCCCCGCCTGCATACGCGTCTGCCACCTGAAGGGAATTTACGGAAAGCAAAGGAGTGGAAACCGAATCCGGCCGGGTTATCGTGAGGACGGCAAGGCAGGGATGCAGGTAGTCTTCACCCTCGGGGGTTGCCCCGGCGGTACTGATTGTTCCATCGCCGTCGAGGTCCCGGCCCCGCTCGAAGACCAGAAGGTTTTCGGGCTGCAGGTCGTCTGAAACGTCAAAAGACTCCATATCGACGTAGCGGGTCTCGAGGCCTGCGCCGCCGGCGGCATCGAAGGACCGCTCGTTCCCGATATCCAGTGCGCCGGGCAGGTACGTCTCGTCTTGGGGTGCGGTCCCGAGATCGGCCCCGTTGAAGAGCAGATAGTCCGGCTGCCCTCTCGCGGTGGCGAGCAGGAACACGGAGAGTTCCGCCGTTGTCGTGTCGTCGGTGACCATGCCGGCAAGAGGCACCTCCACCCGGTCCTTTCTCGTGGGATTGGTACCGGCCCACCCTTCACCGTGGAGGTTCTCGTTGCCTTCGAGCACCACGTAGCGGACGAGGTCGCCATCACCGGTCTCGACCGCCGCCACGACCATGACCCCGTAGAGCCGGCCGTCGATTCTGCTGTCCGCCTCTCCCCTGCTGGTAGACAGGGTGACCGTATTTTCGCCCGGTCCGAGGAGAGCGGTTGCGTCCTGCACTATCCAGTAGACGCCATGCCCGCTGCAGTAGACGTCCACGTTCATATCATCCTCGCCATACAGAGTGACGGGATCCAGGGAATACCCGTTGACCGAAAACTGCGCCCAGCCCGAGTACTTCTCGGTTCCGCCCCACACCCCGCCGTAGATCCGTGCCCACACCGGGGCCCGGTCAAGGGTGATGGTGCATTCGGCGGGCGGGTCGGTCAGGCCGTAGGACCCCGCCGTGATCACGACACCCCGGACCTCGCCGTGGGCTGCCGGCCGGAACGCCAAACCCTCGAAATCATAGAGCGCAGCACAGGGTGCCGTGATCAGGAAAATCACAAGAAGCATACAGGGGATTGCAGCCAGCCGGGCGGTATGCATGATGAATACAGGTCACCGGGGGGCATTAACATTGTGATACTCAACTACGTCATACCAAATATGAAAAATAGTTTTATTGATTATACAAAGTGCTAATCAAATTTTATATCATAATATTTATGATTCATGGCGGCATACCCCCGATCATATCCGTGTTACTATAGCGGAGAAAGCACATCTACCGACAGGAATCCGGAGCATACCTGTACACTATGGGGGGATTTATCCCGTCAGACTCCGCGTATCCACGATACCGATGTGAAACGGGGTGATATCATAACAGGTGAAAAATTCGTCCGGAAACCCGGTGTGAGAAACGGGGCAGTCGCAATACTGCTCCTCCTCTGCCTGGTGCCCGGCATCATGGCCGACGATTATGTTGGTGGCGACCCTCCGGTAACCGTGCAAACCGGTACTGTTTCCGGGGGTCTCTATGTCGATGCAACGCTTGATTTCTTCGGATCAGAGGTGAATAAGACTTTTTCCGATATTCCTGACGCAAGCGATATTGCGTGGGCCAGGCTGTACGTTGTGGTCTATTGCGGGACCATGCAGAGCAACTACGATGGCCGGGCAACCGTCTCTTTCGATGGGGACGGGGACGGCACCTTCGAAACACCACTGGGGAGGGAGGAGCTGAACGTCGAGTATGTCTACGAATATGACGGCGGCACCACGCCCGTGGTGGTGAACGACCACTGCAACCGGGTCACGAGCGACTACCTGATGTGGTATAATGTAACATCCCTCATCAGTTCGCGGGCACCGAAAGCACGGGTAGCAACCACAAAGGTCCATAGCAGTTTCGACGGCCGGATTAAGATGCTAACGCTTTTCGTTGCCTATAACGACGGCGATTCGGATAAGGTAAGGTACTGGGTGAACCAGGGGCATGATGTTGACTCCTTCTTTACTGATGATGCCGGGAATCCGTACGCCGGGATGACGACCTTCGACCTCACCGGATTATCGGGAAGGGTTGAATCGGCAACACTTTTGGTAAACCACCTCGCGAGCACGGACGGCACCTATGCCTGGAACGGTGATGCGATCCCCGCCGATCCGCCGGATGGAAATTATCAGGGCGTGTACTTCGGAACCAATACATGGAATGTCACCTCTCAGGTACTCACGGGCGATGTCAATGACCTCACTTATGATCGGAATGCATCCTTCTATAAGATCCCGCTCGCCACGCTCGAGGTGGTAATGGAGGGAGAACCGCCGGTGGACATTCCGGTTGCCGGCTTTACGGCGGACACGATCTCCGGCACGGCTCCTCTCACCGTCCACTTCACGGATCTCTCCACCAACACCCCGACCTCGTGGGCATGGGACTTCGATACCGACGGCACGGTCGATAGTTCTGATCGGAACCCCATCCACACGTACTACAATGCCGGCACCTGTACGGTGAAACTCACTGCGTCAAATTCGTGTGGCAGCGACGAGGAAATCAAGGTCGATTACATCACCGTTACCGCTGCTCCGGCCTGCGACCTCACCCCCTCACTGGTGAACCCGGACACCGGCAACGTCTTTGCAAAGGAGCCGAACCGGGTACGGATCAACGTAAAGAACAACGGTCTGGAGTTCTCTCCCGAAACCGAGGTCCGACTCACATCAACCGATGGAGTTGATGTACGTGAAATCGTGCCGGCGATTGCCGCAGGTGCAATCGTGCCCGTATATGTGATCGATCCCACCATTCGGACAACAGAAGGGGGGATCGTCACGTACACTGCCATCGTGGACCCGGACGACATGGTCTCCGAAACGGATGAGGCGAACAATGCCAAAGCCGGCACGGCCAAGACGGTGAAGTTCAACGGTTACAAGGGCAAACGCTACTGGGACGACAGCGATGTCACGACAAAGAAGACCTTTGACCTCAGGGGAGGGATCCTGCATTCGTCCGGCGACAGTGCCTATATGGCCGGCGGTATCGGTAGAAGCGGCTGGTCCTCCTACACCGTTACCTGGACGAGCGGAGATCTCCCCCTTCCCGAAGGGGCAACCCTACAGGAAGCACGCCTCTATGTTCCCTATACATGGGATGACACCAGTCAGATTCCGGACCATCTGGATATCACCTTCAATGGAATTACCGCGGCCCCCCAGAACCACTACCAGGACAGGAGCAATTTCGGAGGCTATCCGAACCACGACTACGGACTGCTCACGTATGATGTTACGGGCCTGTTCAATCCTTCAGGCAACAGTGCGGTCATCTCCAAAGACGATGTGAATACAAATGTTGCCATGTACGGCCTCACACTCGCGGTGGTATATGCTGATCCTGACGCTACACGAAAACAGATCTTCTTAAACGAGGAGTTCGATCTCCTTGGTGCCGATGCGACCGGCTACGCAACCACGCCCGGGGAGGCAACCGCATATGTGCCCTTCTCCGGCATGACAATCGATCCGGGAGACGCGGTCGCAGCAAAACTTGTCACGTTCGTTCCGTCCGGGAATGGACCGGAAGGCGACCTGCTCTTCAATGGAGCGACCATTGCAAGCCGTGTGTGGGACAACGGGATCACGCAGGTAGCTGTTGATACCCATGATGTGGTAACTTCCCTGCTTCCTTCCGGGAACGAAGCCGCCATCAGGAGCACCTCCGGCTCGACTCCCGTGATGGCAGCAAGCCATGCCTTCCTGATCATCGAATACATTGATGCCGCACCGGTCGCCGATTTCGAGGCGGAGCCCCGGTCCGGTGAGGCGCCGCTCACCGTCCGGTTTACAGACACCTCGACCGGGTACATCACACACCTGGCATGGGACTTTGACAACGACGGCACCACAGACAGCACTGATGAGAGCCCTGACCATGAGTACGCACTATCCGGCACATACACCGTCAAACTCACCGTCACCGGGCCCGGCGGGAGCGATGACGAAGTCAAGACGGATTACATTACCGTCACTGCCGTCCCGGCCCTTTCCCCGCTCCCCGGCTATACAAACCTCCCGCAGGATCCCGACGGGGACGGGCTCTTCGAGGATGTGAACGGCGACAGTATTTTCAGTTTCGGTGATATTCGTACATTCTTCGAATACTATGATGCGTGGATCCCGGCCAATGAACCGGGTGAGTGTTTTGATTATGATAATAATTCCATGATCGGGTTTGGAGATGTGCGGGCACTCTTCACTGAGTGGGGGACATAACGCAGGGCGATTCACGGTGTCATTCCTTTTTTAAATAAAAATTTAAACCGGCCTTTGCGGATTTGTGGGGGATGTGCTGCGATACCCCCCCGGGTGACATGTTTTTACACCCAGCGTCACCGCTGCGAGCGAACCATTCAGCGGAACTGCGGCAGAGCCTGCACCAGCAAAGAATATGGCAGAATTCAGAAAAAGAACCTTCTTGTGCATCCATTGCGAACCTATCCAGCAAGCAGAGCACAGGAGTACCCTTAGTATGCACGAACCCCCGGCACCATTACCCGAATTATCCCGTATCGTTCTCCGGCCCGTGGGAATCATCCACAACACCGTACAGGAACCCTTCCTCGTTGCCGACGGGGACGGCATTTCAATGCGGGGAGAAGCCGACGTGAACAGGGCCAGGATCCGCAGCGCACGGGAGGATATCTCCGAAATTACCCTCCGGGATGACGTGAGCCGGGCGCTCGAAGGCATAGAGGAGTATTCCCACCTCATGGTGCTGTACTGGGGCCACAAAGTGCCTGAAGAGAGCCGGGCGCTTACCCGCGTGCACCCGATGGGCAGGAAGGATATCCCGGCGACGGGGCTCTTTTCGACCTGCAGCCCCGCACGGCCCAATCCGGTTCTTGTGACCGTCGTCCGGCTGCACGCACACCGGAGAAACGTGCTGGAGGTTTCCGGCCTCGACGCCGTCGACGGCAGCCCCGTCATCGACATCAAGCCCTATGTCCCGGCACAGTTCCCGCAGGAAGCCGTGCGGGTTCCGGTCTGGATGGACCGGCTCATGAAAGAAGTGGGCGAGCGTCGAGGGTGAGAGAACTCCGGCAGCCACTCCTTTTTTCCCGGCCGGGCTGGCTCCACCCTGTCACCCTTTAAACCGACGGCAGGGAGACATTATCCGTCTATTCCTCCGCACCGGCGAACGAAGGATCGTGCCGAAGACGGGGGCGCCTGCCCGCATATCTTCATGGAGCAGGGATACCATTATATTGTAAAGCTACTATACAATATTGTATAGCAGGTAATCAAATGGCAAAACCCACAGAAAATGAAACGGCCTTCAGCCGGTTGTGCGCCCTCTGGATGAAGACAATGAACAGGATGAACGAAATCGAGGCCATCCCGACGGATTTCGGCACGGGACAGCTCCTTCACCCATCCGAAATCCACACCATCCAGGCGCTCGGTCTTCACCCGGATATGAACGTGACCGAACTCGGGGCCATGATGGGCGTCAGCCGCGGGGCTGCGTCTCAGATGGTAGGCAGACTCGCCGGGAAAGGGCTCATCGAGAAATACCGCCTGCCGGACAACGAAAAGGAGGTCCGCCTCCGTCTGACACCGGAGGGAACGATTGCATTCCACGGGCATGAAGCGGAGCACGAATGGGTTCACCGGCGAATATACGAGCGTGTCGGGGATCTGGATCCCAAAGCCTGCGAACTGCTCTTTCCGGTTTTTCAGGCAATCGATGAGGTGACCCGGGAGATGCTCGATGAGCGCCGTCATGCCACCCGTGCACCGGAGGAGAGGACATGACCGGCAAACATGACATCTGTCCGGCCTCGCATGCCGGAATGCTCGATCACCCGATCCGGCGACTGATCCAGTCGCCGGGACGGATCCTCGGCCGTTACATCCGTGCCGGAGACAGGGTGCTTGATGTAGGCTGCGGACCCGGCTTTTTTTCCCGGGCGATGGCCCGGATGGTGGGCGAGTCCGGGTGCGTCGTCGCCGCCGACCTGCAGGATGAGATGCTTGCGATGCTTCGGGAGCGGGCAGAGAAAGAAGGAATCCTCTCCCGGATCCAAACTCACAGAACCCGCCCGGAGACGCTCGAACTCGGAAAAGCCGACCCGTTCGACTTCGTTCTTGCTTTCTACGTCGTCCACGAGACGCCCGACGCCGGTCGTTTCTTCGGGGAAATTGCCGCGGCACTCCGTCCCGGCGGAAGAATGCTTGTCGTCGAGCCGTCGCATCACGTAGACGAGCAGGAGTTTGAGGGGGAAGTGGCGGCCGCCCGGGCGGCTGGTTTTGTGCCGGAGAAAGGGCCTTGGGTCCTGTTCAGCCGGACGGTGCTCCTGAAAAAACCGGCTGAGAAAAAGCAGTGAAAATCTGCTGTCAAAGAGGGGAAGTCAGCATAGAGGATAATAGAAACAGTATTACCCTCCGTCTTTTTCCGGAAATTTTCTACGATTCTGAATTTTGTTCGTAGATCAGGCGCCGCGGGCCCCGGAGCGGGCCGGGACCGCAGGATCTTCTGGAAGGATTGATTATCAGGTGAAAACGGCAAACCGGGGTGGATAACCGGTTGCCGTGCATGATCTCGATACGGACGCACCCCTCATGCCGCATGGCCGGGTTTTTTCGACTGCGCCCGGAGCATCGCGAGACCGTATATGCCTGCGGCGAGCAGCGTGAGATCTATATAGAAGCCATAGAGCGCCGGGGCGAAGATCCCTGCAAAGAATGCCCACCAGAGGAGCAGTGCAAATAGCAGCGTAAAGTACAGCCGGTCGGTCCTGAGCGTACCCATCGATGTTGAAAGGAGAGCGATGGCGAGCATCGTAGCCGGGCAGGGTGCGGCGGGCAGCGGCCCCCCGGGATACGGGTGCCCCGAAAGCCATCCGGCAACCGTGTACAGCCCGAGCGCCCAGACAAACCAGGCAAGCGTGGCATACCGAAGCCAGCCGGATGCGGGCAGGGCGATGCGGATCTTCTTCCGCACGATGTCGGCGGCAAAAAGGATCCCCACCAATGCAAAAGGAATCCCGCCGGCAATCGCGGACTGCGTCATATACGAAAAGAAGAACACGGTGCCGTTCCAGAGAAAGACAAGGGCCAGAACCCCTCTGATAAGGGTATGAGATTGTTCATTCCCCTGTTGTGCGAGCACCGCCGCCGTGGCGATCATGAGCAAAATCCACAGGAGGATATTCACAAAAAGCCATTCCGTGTTGTAGACGGAAAATTGGATGTAAAAATACGATGCGTCCATAGTTACCTCACTCAACCGGCAATCCCGTCATGCCCTCGGCAGATAGTCATGGCGTGTGCTTCATCTTGAAGCAAACGGGCAAACGAAGCGGCCGTGCGAAGACATGGGAGAAGAAAGGAATGGGGAAAGGGGTACTTTGGAGCCTGCTGCCCGGCTATGTGCCGGTCACCGCCCCCGCCACGGCTCCCGGAGCGTCGCGGGGCAGCGATCACGGAGCGGGCATGCTCCGCAGTTCCGGGGGTGCGTCGGGCATCCGTAGAAAGCCGCATAGGCGGCGGTCAGGGCTGCAGCCGGATTTCCCTCATACCTGTCGGCGAGCCTTTCCGCCTCGGCTGCGACTCCGTCAGGCACCATCTCAGGGTAATAACCGCTCCATGCAACATCGTCAAGCCCCGCTTCACGGCAGGCCCCGCAGAGCCGTTCCATCTCGTCACGCGACGGGCCGGGATGGTAGTAGAGGACGTTGTTCGGCCTGAATCCGATGAGCCGGTAGGGTACGGTCGGGTCGAGCGAGGCGATGAACTCCGCGATGT
Source organism: Methanoculleus sp. SDB (assembly GCA_001412355.1). Lineage (NCBI taxonomy): Archaea > Methanobacteriati > Methanobacteriota > Methanomicrobia > Methanomicrobiales > Methanomicrobiaceae > Methanoculleus > Methanoculleus sp. SDB. The sequence continues at coordinate 3,154 of LKUD01000042.1, read as the reverse complement.
CGTCCACCTCCCCGTCGGTCATTCCGGGGATGACAACCGTCCTGAACACCCGGATCCGGTCCCGCCCCTCGCGCACGAGATAATCCGCATTCCGGAGCACGGGGCCCGAGGGCGCCCCGGTAAGGGCACGATGGACGGGGTCGGAAAATGCCTTGATCTCGAGGGTGATCACCCGGCAGAGGTCCACGATCCGTGCCATCGTCTCCGGTGTCGCAAATCCGCCGGTCGAGATCCCGATCCCCGCGGAAAGCCCCTGCCGCTCCACCTCGGCGGCCACCTCTTCGATGTAGGGGAGGTGGATGATCGGGTCCCCGCCCGTAAAGCCGATCGTACGGATACGGGGGCCGGAAAAGGCGGCGATTTGCTCACGCGCCTCCGCAACCAGCACCTCCGGCGGCATATAGCCCCTGTATCGCCAGCCGGGATCGGGGTACTGCGAGATCCGGTATGCGTTGCAGTGAAGGCACCGGTAGCAGCAGCCGAGGAGGGTGACGATATAGCTGGCAAGCGATCCCGAGCACATCGTCGCCGCAACCTCCGCACGTCCGATGCGGCATACCCCGGGTTCTCCCCGCAGGCGGTCGACGCTGCACCGCCACTCGCACAGGCAACAGGATTCCAGCTCCTTCATACCCTTCCGTGGCATATCCGCCCCCAATAATCTTTGGGCCCTTTCACTCTCATCCGGGAAACGTTGGGAGGAATGAACGACGGGTAATCACCATGGTGGATGATCCATGGTACGCTGACACGCCTGCTGCTTCGATCGGATGACGGGGAAAGACGAAAAGATATGTTCGCGGATTTTATCCGCGCAATGAAATAAGGGCATATATACGGACGATCATATCCCCCTGTCATGTCAGATGGTGATGTGGATACGTACAATTATAAAGGCTGGTTAATCTCCGATAGCTTTTGGAAGCGTGCACTTGCTGTTATGGCGTATTCGATAGTCGGACAGCTGATTGTTTTTCTGATTATCGGTATCCTGATTGTGGTATTGGTGGTGATTACAGCGTTTGTGTTCGGTATGGGTATGTCAGGCATCATTTAATTGCGGGGGCTTTCGTTTCCCGACAATAACTTCGAAAAAAATCGCATCCAACGCCAGATATAATTCATCGGGGATGCAAGTACTCGGCCATGGAGCCAAAAATCATCGGTGTTTGTGTCCTTGCGGCGCTCGCAATCCTCTGCATGGCCGGTGCAGGGTGTACCGGCACGGCCCCGGCAGACGCCGTCCCCCCTACGATGGAGGAGCAGCCCGGTGCCGAATCCGCATCGCCGGCTGAGGAGACGGTGGCGGATGCCAGCAACCGCTTTGCCTGCGATCTGTATTCACGTCTGGCCGCGGATCCCGAATATTCGGAAAGCAACCTCTTCTTCTCACCGTTTTCCCTTTCGTCGGCCTGTGCGATCACCTCCGAGGGCGCCCGCGGCACGACCGCCGATGAAATACGCTCTGTCCTGCATTTCCCGGACGACAGCGCCACACTGAGAGAAGGATTCTCCGGCATGGACGCACGACTGAACACCGGAGACGCGAGCTACACCCTGCGCACGGCAAACGCATTGTGGGCGGAAAAGACACATGGGTTCCTCCCTGACTATATCGCAACGGCTGAAACCTGGTACGGCGCAAAGACCACGAACCTCGATTTTATTACTGCCCCGGACGAATCGCGGCAGATTATCAACACCTGGGTTGAGAATGAGACCGGGCAGAAAATCAGGGAATTGATTCCTCCCGATGCCATCGATCCGCAAACACGACTCGTGATCACCAATGCGATCTACTTCAGGGGCGACTGGGTGTTTGAGTTTGACAAAAACAAAACCCGCGAAGCCGATTTCATCACCGCGTCGGGAACCACCGTCAGGGTGCCGATGATGGAAAGAACCGATGAGAATGCCGTGTACCGATATGCGGAAAGCGGCGACCTCCAGCTTCTCGGAATGCCATACGAACACGGAAGCGGAACAAAACTCTCCATGATCGTTCTCCTTCCGAAAGGAGATGATCTTTCGGTGATCGAGCGGTCTCTCACGGCAGAGAACCTCGCAGCATGGCAGGAATCGGCGACATCCCGCCGTGTCAGAGTCTGGCTTCCGAAATTCACGCTCGAAACGAAGTATTTCCTGCCGAAAACACTGAGTGAGATGGGGATGCCGACTGCCTTTACCACGGCCGCGGATTTCTCGGGGCTGGACGGAAGCCGCGACCTCTTCATCACCGATGTCATCCACCAGGCCTGTCTCGATGTGAACGAGGAGGGAACCGAGGCCGCCGCCGCGACGGCCGTCATCCTTGGAAAGGGCATTGCCGGGCCGGCCCCCGTATTCAGGGCGGACCATCCATTCCTCTTCCTCATTCAGGATGACGAGACCGGGACTATTCTCTTCATGGGCCGGGTCGTCGCGCCGGACGGATCATAATTTCTTATCGGAGGGGGGAAAGCATCATTTCCCCCGCCCCTCTTTCCACTCACCCCTTTCCGGCATCCCGCCGCTCCCTCCCGGAAGATATCTCAGCCAAACACTTATGCCGGAGAGGGGAGATATTCCGGCGGTGAAAGAAAATGCCTGATGGCCGTTTCGGAGGGGGAAGGGGACGCCGCGGCAATCCGCCGACGGCATGCGTCTGCCCCACATGTGGTTACCGGACCCAAAAGACTGCCGGCATGCCCTGTCGTCAGATGACGTGCCCCAAATGCGGCATCCCCCTGCTGGGGGAGTGAATGTACGTCGGCCGGCAAACAGTCCTTTGGCACAGGATGTCCTAGTCCAGCGCCACCATTACGTTCGACGCTTTGATAACAGTCGAGACTTTCCTGCCTTCGGCAAGATGCATCCGCTCTGCCGATTTTTTCGTGATGAGCGACGTGATCTCCAGCCCGCCGGGGAGTTCGATGACAAGCTCGGCGAGTATCTGGCCGTACTGGATTGATATGACCGTTCCCGTAAACACGTTTCGCGCACTAATCTCCATGGTGTTCACCGGAACGGAATATACAATGATTTATTTTAAACATTTCGATGAAGGCAATCATTATTCGTATACAGGGAGCAGCCGGCCGGCAGGGCGATCGCGATGCGGGAACCTCTCGGGTGTCTACCCGGCATCAGATTTATTTGGTTTTTTTGAAAAACT
>LKUD01000041.1 GCA_001412355.1 Methanoculleus sp. SDB | reverse complement strand
TTTCCTCATCAAAAAAAATCATCGGGTATCCCAAAATCTGCAGCGGCTGCTAGAATACAAAAAAGTGATCTCCGGCAGACTGCTACTGTTACCGGGTGAAACGCGAAACAGTAAAACATCTGTACTATTCCAGTGGATTCCTTTTGATGACAGTAAAAAAAGGACACGTCTCGTGCTTTGTGGAGTATAGAAAACTGCATCAGGCTTGTGTCCTGCCTTCACAAGCAATAGCATCAATCCTCTTGATAATTTCTTTTCCGCTTTCCACCGAATAGCAGCTATACGGTCTCCTTTGTATCATCCCGGAAAGAATATCTTCAGATTCATTTCGCGAGGCATACATCCATCTGATAAGTATCAGAACTGATGAAACCTGCAGCTGGTTCTTCATCACGCGGGACGGGTACCGGGGTGGCAGTCGAAGTCGTACCGCGAGCGGCTCTCAAGTGCGTTTCCCGGGCCGTGCAACGGCACGTATCCGGTGACCGGCGAGGCCGGCTGCTCAGTATCGATGGATACCCTCATTTTTTAGTCCTTCTCCTTAAACGAGCGTCTTGTACCACACGTTCATGCTCTCGAAGGCCCCGCAGATGTTCGTGTTGTTGGCAAGCGTGCCCCCGAACCGGTACCCTGCCCGGGTAAAGGTGACGGTAATCGGGTAGAAAGCGGCCCGTGCGATGGTGTAGGCGGTCGCGATACCGCGATTTCGCATCTCTTCCTCCATTACGGCAAGCAGGGCCGAGCAGAGCCCCATGCCCCGGCAGGCGGGATCGGTGGCGAAGTCCGTCATCTCGGTGTTTCGGCCCGACCGATCCATTTCCGCCGAGGCCGCGGCAACGATCCGGTCTCCCGCCCGGACGACGAAGTAGCGGGTATCGGCTGCCATCGCCCCCCGGAGAAAAGCGGGGTCGTGGATGGGGAACGGGTACGTGGCAAAGACGTCGCCGTAAAGGGCGGCGAGCGATTCCGCGTCGTCAGGCCCTGCCGGCGCGATTGCAGACCCTGCCGGGAGCTGACAGGCCGTGCAGCCCCCCGAGCGGTCCGCAGCGACCGTCAGCAGATCGGCGATACGGTCAGCATCGCCGGCGATGGCCCGGGCAGGATCGGGGTAGCGGGCCAGGAACCAGCCGTCTTCAACCCCTCCGTAGAGCGCGGGGACGCGGGCCTCGACGCGGTACCCGGCATCGCAGAACGCATCCTTCGCGCTGTCCGGGATTTTTGCACAGATCTTCGAATAGCCGTGCCGCTCTGCAAGCTCCTCGATTGCCGGGATGATTGCCCCGGCATCCCCCCGGGCGAGCTTCATCAGGTACACGCGGTCGTTGAAAGCGCCGTGCTGGACCACCGAAGATCCCAGCCGGCCGACGGTGTCACTCATTGCGCCGGCCGATCCGCTCGGTGTTTTCAGGGATCAGCATGTAGGTGTCGTCGTAGTCGGAGAGCAGCTTCTCGATCCCGACCGCCTTGGACTCGTCGGCGTCGTCGAGCTTGAGGCTGAGCGTGCAGGCTTCGCAGTTCCGGTCGCAGTAGACCGGCTGGTAGGAGTCCGGTTCGCGGTAGGTGGAGATGACGCCTTCGTAGTTCCGGAGCACCACCTTGTTCGTCGACCACGAGATGAGGTACGTCGGCATTACCGGGATCTTGCCCCCGCCGCCGGGCGCGTCGATGACGTACGTCGGGACGGCAAACCCGCTCGTGTGGCCGATGAGGCTCTCGATGATCTCGATGCCCTTGCCTACCGGTGTCCTGAAATGGGCGAGCCCCTCGGAGAGGTCGCACTGGTAGAGGTAGTACGGCCTGACCCGCTGCTGCACGAGCTTGTGCACGAGCGTCTTCATGATCCGGGGGCAATCGTTGACGCCCGCAAGCACCACTGTCTGGTTGCCGAGCGGGATGCCCGCGTCGGCGAGTTTCCCGAGTGCCTGGCGCGACGATGCGGTAATCTCGCGGGGGTGGTTGAAGTGCGTGTTAAGAAAGAGCGGGTGGTGTTTTTTCAGCATCGCGACCAGCTCATCGGTGATGCGGTAGGGGAGCACGACGGGAACCCGGCTCCCGATCCGGACCACCTCGACGTGCGGGATGGCGGTAAGCTCGGTCAGGATCCAGTCGAGATACTCGTCGGGCAGCATCAGGGGATCGCCGCCCGAGAGGAGAACGTCGCGGATGGCCGGGTGGCCCGCAATGTAGTCGAGGCCTTCTCGGATCGCGGCCTTGTCGGGTATGGAGTCGATGTCGCCGACTTTCCGCTTCCGGGTGCAGTGGCGGCAGTACATGGCGCAGACGTTGCTGACCAGAAAGAGCACCCGGTCGGGATACCGGTGCGTGATGCAGGCCGCCGGGCTGTCGGTGTCCTCGGCGAGCGGGTCGGGCATGTCGCAGTCCTCGATGATCAGCTCCGCCTCGGAGGGGAATGCCTGCATGAAGACGGGATCGTTGTCGTAGTCCTCGGCCTCGATGAGGGAAAGGTAGTAGGGCGTGATGGAGAGCGGAAATTTCGCGACCGTCTCCTCGAGCCGTTTGCGTTGTTCAGGGGTGAATACGATGCCGGTAAGGCGTTCGAAGGTCGGGATCTCCCTGATGGCATGGCTGACCTGCCAGTGCCAGTCCGTCCAGTTCGACCGTTGCGATGCGGGATTGATTCTGGCAGCAATCTGCTGCTGGTTGGCTGAATAAATGGTCATGGAAAAAAATCCGGATACGGGTATGTTCGGACGTATTGTTCGGGCTCATGCACTATAAGTGTTGCGGGAAAATCCAAACATATGAGCTTAATTTGACCAAATGTCTTTGATTTGAGTTATTTTCGATCTTCATTGCCCGTTGCCGTATTGCGTGGGCCGGTGGTTCGGTATCCTGAATCAGGGCTTTTTCATCAAAAATAATTCAGATTAACGTCCATTTTGCGTAGTTCCCTCGCGCTTGATACGTTGACGGAGCGACGTCGGCCGGAAATAGTACTTATCGACGGTCTCCTCAACAGTGCATAGTGCATCTCAACAATTCACCGTCAGGAAACAGGGGGAGGAATGCGGGGCAGGTCGAACCTGACCGACCGGTACCAGACCTGTGCCCGTGTTCAATCCGGCGATGAATGGCGGCAGGTTTAGGATCGGTATGAACCGGCTGAGGATCAACGCGGCCGGACCGGACCGGTCCATCATAGCGAGGGCCTTCCCGGTTGCCGTGTGAGGCAACGAACACGAATCAGCAGGAAAATTAGGTGGTGGGTTGGTCCTGCTTCCGATCCGTTCCACCGGGGATGTGTCCGTGACGGGGAATCATTGATCCGAATCCGGCGGCATGCCGGGCGCGAGCCTGATGACGTTCTCCCGCCCTTTCCTGATTTTCATGATAACGCCGCGTGCATGGAGGCCGTTTAACGCCGTGCTCACGGTCGACCTGGGCAGGCCGGTCATCCTGACAATATCGGACTGGAACAGCTCCCCGCCCTGTGACAGGAGCAGCTGCACGATCCGGTCTTCGATGCTCACCGGCCCGGCGTCACCGGCTGAAACCGAGCCGGCCGTGTCCTGCAGGGGTATCTCTTCCGTTTCCGTCCTTCTCCGACGGAATGCAAATCCTGCACCGGTAATTGCGATGATCAGGACGAGAGCGATGGCAACGGGCAGAAGCGGAAATGCTGCCGGTTCCAGTTCCACTCTGGGCTCTCCGGCACCGAACGAGCGCTGGCCGTACCAGGCGAGGCCGTCACGGGTATCGTCCGGCGCCGGTTCGGCCCGCACGACCGTATACCCGTCGGGATAGCGGATGATGAGCGTGTTGCCGTATTCCAGATAGAGTCCGCCGGCGAATGCATCGCCGATGATGAGCGTGGTGCCGGGGCGGGCAAATCCGTCCCAGAGGGCCGTGTACACCACCACGCCGTACCGTCCGGTGGGGGACTCCTGCATGACGGCATCACCGGTAACATCGGCCACGGCCATGGAGCGGCCGGTCGCCACCGCCGCCTGTGCCGCCGAGCGCTCCATCAGATCGCGGAACTGGGGGAGATACACGATCGAAAGATCAGCCGCATAGGCCTCAAAATCCGCGACATCGGCGATGGTAGGCAGGAGTGCGCGGTATTCCACGCGCCAGAGGGCCGACCCGTCATCTGCGACGGTGATGGTATACGTAACGGCATAGTCGGGTTCGGCCGCTGCAGCCGTGCAGGTCAGGACGGCACACAGCAGGAGAACAATCACCGGCATTTGCCGCAGCACTCGTCTCATTTCTCACCACCGGTTTCTTCTGAAATGGTATCGTATCCGACAAGAAAAAATTTGGGAACCGGTGTCGGGCCGGCATCGCCGTCCCTCGTTTCGGTTTGCCTGCAGCGGAGGGATCCGATTTTTTGCTGCAATGGGTTTTCTCCTGCCGGAAAAAGGGATTATTGATTCTTATTTCCTTTCTGTCCGTTGTCGTTTGCCGGCGTCTGCGTCACCTGTTTCTGTCCTTTATCGTCGTTTCCGCCGGCACCCTGGCCCTGCTGCACCTTTTCGGTCTGCTGGACTTTAATGGCCTGTTCCTCGCCGGTATTGTTTGTGTGCTGCTGTGTCTTCTCTGCCAGCCGGACGGCCTTTGCTATCGTCGCGTTGTTTTTCTGGACGACACGCTCGATCCGGGTCTGGGTTTTTTCCTCGAATTTCTGCTCGAGGGTTACGGAGTTGTTGTACGCCCGCTGCAGGCCCCGGTTGCCCGGGTTTTCATCGAGCAGGGTTCCGAGCACCAGCTGGTGCCGGGCGACAATCTGCTGGGCATGGAGGAGCCCGGTCGCGTTCGAGGATGCCATCACCTGCAGCTGGAGCTGTGTCGTATTGAGCTTTGCTTCATAGAGCTCCAGGGCGCGCTCGGCCGCGTCCGTGTTGTTCATGAGAAGCTCCCGCCGTACCTCGGAGAGCCGCAGCCGTGCATGGTTCAGCTGTTTATTGAAGCGTTCTGTCTCATTTGCGGTAAATGACTCGTCAAGGTCTTCAAACGCGATCTTGAGGCCGTAGAGCGGGCTGCCGGGGCCGATTGGCCCGTCATAGGGTTCGACGTCGTCCACGATGACGAACTCGCCCGTGGCGTTGCCGATAGTCTCATCGGCTGCCGCCGCACCGGCCATGCAGAGCAGGGCGAGTGCGAGGATGCCGGCAATCCATACGTTTCGTGCTGTCATAATGTATCCTCCTTGATCGTCGGGCGCTTCCCGTCGCCTGGGAGAATGGTCGGCGACGGGCGGTATAAGGTTCCCGAACGTTCAGGGAAAACCGGACCTGCCGTGATCGTTCCGGTACGGATACAACCGTTCAGGATTGTTCAGATTCATTATCGGAGCCCTTATTGTCGGTTTTATGATCGTTTGAATATCGGGCGGCAGTATGCCGGTATTTTTGCCTGAGCGATACGGGCGCGCACAATGCTGCACGAGTTCGACGCCGCATCGCGCAGGAACGGTTCAATCCCGCAGATGGCCGGACGGTAGCGAAGAGGTTTTCCTGAATCTCATCGGCAACGCTCCTCCCGTATCGGCAGCGGACACCAACGCCGGTGTGCGGGATATACCATACAAAGAATGGCCGGGTGGCGGCCCGGAACAGTAGTTACCGGATGAGGATGGAATTCTGAATACGGCTCTCTCCCTTCCTATTATCATCTGTCCTCCCTATACCTGCAGAAAGGAGTTCCCATGCAGATTATTCCGTCCGTCCATGCGCTCAGGCATCCGTTCAAAATCCCTGTCGCACCCGGCATCGCTCTCGACCGGTTCGTGTACTCATATGTCGTATTCGGCGAGACGATCACCCTCGTCGATACGGGCGTGGCCGGGTCCGGTGCGCTGATTTTCGACGCTGTCCGCTCCGCGGGGCGTGACCCGTCGGAGATTGCCCTCATCGTCCTGACGCATTCCCACCCCGATCATATCGGGGCGGCACGGACAATCCGGCAGGAAACGCAGTGCAACATTGCGGCCCATCCCGCCGAGCGGGTCTGGATCGAGGATGTGGCTCGCCAGAACCGCGAGCGACCGGTGCCGGGGTTCGACATGCTGGTCGGCGGCCCGGTAAAGGTCGATATCGAGCTTCTCGACGGCATGACCATCGAGCCCGACGGGATGCGGGGCGAGATTGAGGTTATCCACACGCCGGGCCACTCGCCCGGGTCCGTCTCGCTGTTCCTGCATGACGAAAATGTGCTCTGCTGCGGCGATGCGGTGCCGGTGCGGGGCGATCTGCCGGTGTACGACGATGCCCTCGCGTCGGTGCGGTCGGTGGAACGGCTCCGGAACCGGGCCGGTATCAAGGTGCTTTTGTCGGCATGGGACGAGCCGCGGTATGGCGGGGAGGCCTACCGGGTGATGGACGAGGGCATTCTCTACCTGCAGGCGATCCATGAGGCCGTGCTTTCCTGCGCCGGGGCGGAGAACCCGGAGCCGATGGCGCTGGCCCGGGACGTGGCGGCGGTGCTGGGATTGCCGCCCGGGGCGGTCAGTCCGCTTCTGGCGAGGACTTTTCTGGCGAATGTGCGGGTGAGGGATAAAAAGAGTCTTATTGATACCTCACTTTAACCGATTTTTATTTATATAATATAAATATTTTTTATATATATATTAAGATTAAAATATGAGTCGTTTGAATTCTTTCATCATTCTGATATCTGTTGATATTCCCGTTTGAAAAGAAGATATCGCAGGGATACCATGAATAATCATAATCCGGTTACTTGGATGGAAGCGAACCAACAATACCTCGCCATCGCTTTTTCCATCTTAAGAGAGGAAATTGAACAGCGCCTTCGAAATCGTGATGATATAAACGAGAATCCAGCAGGACTCGAGGGGAGAGCACGTCTTTCCCGGATAGCAGAGAATATGCCGTCTCCCCCGGCGTTTGACCTAATAACCTCGACATTCTCCCGCTTTGAACGGGATCTCCTTCTTCTTTGCGCCGGTGCCGAGATCGAGCCCTCAATTCAGAATCTTATCATCAAAGCTCACGGTATGAGAGACATTTCTTCTCTCACTTTCGGGCTCGCCCTCAGTGTTTTACCGGAAGGTACCTGGTCTGCTCTTTCTCCGGCAGGCCCACTCAGGTACTGGCGTCTCATCGAAATCGAGCCCGGAAGAAGCCTGTTCGAGTGTCAGCTTAGAATCGATGAACGTATCCTTCATTTTCTCATGGGAATGCAATATTGCGATGAGCGGCTTTCCGGAATCCTTGAACCAATGGATTCTTTTCCACTGCAAGAACTTGTATCCTGTCATCGGGATATTGCCACAGAGATTTGCCGTGTGTGGTCAGAAGGAGAGGATCAGGGAATCCATATTCCCATTCAACTTATTGGAAATCAGTCCAGAATCAAACAAGATATTTATCTCCATGCCTGTGAGATACAGGGATATCGCCCTTTCCGAATTGATACCGGAAGGATCCCTCTTTCTCCTGCTGAACAGGAGGCGCTGGCACGGCTTTCGATGAGGGAAATGATGTTAAGCCGCGGTGCTATTTACCTGAATTGCGACGATGGTGATTCAAATGATCCCGGCCGGGAAACAGCACTCAAATACATCAGTGAATCCCTCGAATGCCCTCTTCTCATTTCAAGGAAAAATGCTGTTACGTTTTATCGGCAGTCCGTGATCTTTGATATTCCAAGACCTACGGTGCAGGAGCAACGAGAGATCTGGACAGAACAGATTGGCTGGTTGTGCCCGAATCCGGACGCCGTGATAAATCCACTGATCTCTCAATTTATCCTGAATCCAACGGATATCCAGAATGTTTGTAATGATATCCTCGCTGATGATTGTGATGTTCAAATTACTCCTCACCCTGAGATTCTCGGAAACACACTCTGGGACGCCTGCCGTCGGATGACACGCCCGGCTATGCAGGGTCTGGCAGAGTGGATCACACCGCGAGCAAAGTGGGACCAGTTGATTCTCCCCGATAAACAGCGCACTCTCCTCCACCAGATCGCGGCACAGGTACGCCACCGTGCCACTGTTTACGAGAAGTGGGGCTTCGCCGAGCGATCATCCCGGGGATTCGGGATCAGCGCCCTTTTCACCGGCATGAGCGGCACAGGAAAGACCCTGGCGGCCGAAGTGCTGGCCACCGACCTTCAACTGGACCTGTATCGGATCGACCTTTCCCAGGTGGTGAGCAAATACATAGGAGAGACCGAGAAGAACCTGCGAAAAATATTCGACGCTGCCGAAATAGGTGGAGCGATTCTGCTCTTTGACGAGGCCGATGCCCTCTTCGGCAAACGCAGCGAGGTGAAGGACAGTCATGACCGGTATGCCAACATTGAAATCTCCTATCTTCTCCAGCGGATGGAGACCTACCGGGGCCTTGCCATTCTCACCACCAACCTGAAAGAGGCGATAGATCCAGCGTTTCTGCGTCGGATCCGTTTCATCATCCAGTTTCCATTTCCTGATCAGGTTCATCGGCAAAAAATCTGGGAGCAGATCTTTCCTGAGGCAACGCCCACGGAGGGGCTGGATTATGAAAAACTCTCCCGTCTCAGCGCAACCGGAGGGGCTATCCGCAACATTGCGCTCCATGCGGCCTTCCTTGCGGCCGATGCCAATATACATGTCCGGATGAGCCATATCCTGCAGGCCACGAAGACGGAGATGGGGAAAACGGAGCGGGAGGTGAGTGAGTCTGAGGTGGCGGGGTGGTTGTGAAGAAAATAGAATGTTACAAAGAAGGGGAGTTTAATAAATACATATTGTTATAAGTCAATTAGAAATGATGAGGTTGTGATTTTCACCACCGAATAAAGGCCGCTATAAAATTTTTAATATTTTTTATTATAAATAATTGAATTTCTATGATAAATATTATTGCCAAAGCTTCTCCATTTTCTCCCAAAACTCTTCTTCAGGTGTTTTCTGATGGTCAATCAAATGTAAAACAATGACTTGATATACTTGATTTTTCACTATTGGATCAACCCCCTTAACAACTTCAACATATAAATCCCAATCCTGAAGTAAAAGGTTTAATGCGACATCTGCAGGATGTTGTCCAAATAGTGTAATGAAAGGAGCGGCCCCAAGAAGGGCTTTCAACTGTTTTCCTGAAGATATAATATGATCAATTTTCTTCAATGTATCTTTGCAGCATACCGGTAAACCAGTTATTTTTCCTTTAATAGCCTTAATTTCCATTAATAAATCAGTATATATTAATTTATCCTCATCAGAAATATTATCATACAACCTGTGCAATATTCCGTCTCTAATCATTTGATGGACTGTAATTTCCAATTCATCTTCAGAAAAAGCATCTAATATTTTTAATACTCTTCTTACTTCTTTTTCTCTTATGGCCCAGTCAAATATTCCATAAGATAGATTCTTTTTTATAATATTATAATTTGAATTTGGCTTTCTCTGAATAATTAAATTAGAGCTATCTTGTTGAATGATATGAGTTAACTCATGGGCAATAAGCCGTTTTCCTGACATGGTTTCTGGTCGATAACTGCCTGAATTAAATCCAATATCATTTCCAATAGTAAAAGCTTGTGCTTTTATTGCTCTTGCCGATTCTGCTGCCCGCGAATCGGTATGTAATCGTATTTTACTGAAATTATATCCAAATCTTGATTCCATAAATGCTCTTGTTTTAAAGTCCATTAGTTGTCCCTGGCCATTGCCAAAAATAAAATTTTGCTGTATCGAATTTGGCCATCCTTGGGCACTATTGGTCTTTAATTGTATAATATTTCGATTATATGCTTCAAGCCCACAATTTTTAATATTGGGATATTTCTGTTGTACAACCGACTCCTGCATCTGGATTACCTCTTCCGCAACCCGATCAGCCTGCTCTTCCGCGGGATCGTGCGAATCGGAAACAATTAAGGTGGATTGAATCCCCATTGAAAGGAGATTGTTGTCCCGGATGGGATCTGTCATGGAACGGAACAAACGGAGGTGCCTTCCCTGTGAAAGAAGTTCAGGAATGGGGGGGAGATGCGACTTAGCGCATATTTCCGTGGGCGGCAGGAAGCTGCTCGGCGGGTATGTTTTTGCCGGTCGAGCCAATGTATCGGTCTTCATCGCCATGTGAGAATCCTTTTTTATTGCAGATATATTTATATTGTTTGCCTAGATTTTTGATGCCAGATGCGCTCTCCAAATCCCACTTTCACCTCAAATATCGATAGATATTAGATATATTATTCAACGGGCCATAATTTTTGGTGTGCGCATGTACACGTGATAGCATTTTGGGGTGTAATTGCCCACCAGTGAACAATCACATTGAACAGTTCCAAATTTTTTATAATTTGCCTCATTTTATCTGAAATGCCGAGACTGATGTCCAGCAGCCATTTATTGTCCTTTTTATATGTATTCCCAAACAGTGATATTCCCAAGATTGCGAGTTCAGGAGAATATTTTATAGATTTTGTTTCAGCTCGAATCAATCCACTTTCTTCTAATGCGAGTCCACTCTCATCTGATGGGAGGTGGGTTTCAGGGATTTTTTTACTTAAGTCTAAAGTCGGCCATTGAAGTTCGATCCCGAGCTGAATTGACCATCCTACTATTTCATTATCCTTCCCCAGTTCAATCCCAGTGCACTTATAATCTTTCTGTTGTGTATTGATTACAAGAGGACATACCCCTCCGACGCATATCGTCGCCTGTTCCTGCGGCTGTTGGCTTTTACAAATAAGTTCTGCAAGAAGCGGGTTACTGTATACATAGCGGCGGTGTGTTTCGTCGGGACTGAAAGTACCACCCGTTCTTTCAGGTTTTTCCTGAACTGGTTCGCACTCGTTGGATTGTGGTGCCGATAGCACTGCACTATCACTTGATATGCGGATAATACCGAGATAAACACAGCAATCCGGACAATTAAGTGTCTGAACAACGTGGCATTGCTTAATGTAATTTGTAATAAAACCTGAAAAATGTGGGTTTTCAAGACAGGGATGTGAATAATCACGATGACATGGTGCTGTGTGTAATCTGTATATTCTTCGGGTTTCTTGAAATAAACGGACGATTGCATTTCTTACATCTTGATTTTCTCTCGTTAATTGATCAATCTCCTCGGATTCCACTTCTTCTCCGCGCATTATTCGTTGATTTAGATTTTCGTTTTGCGGATCGGTTGTGAGATCAGTAAGTATTTTAGTAAGAATTCGCTTATTGCCTGCAGATAAATCTTTAAAAATTATCTCTTTGATTTCAGAATTTTCTTTAATCATCTGTTGGAGTGACGGCAAAGGAGTTCCCTGATTTTCCTGCGATATCATTACTTTCGTTTGTTTCACCGGTTCGTTTTTTTCCATTGAATTTGGAAGCAGTCCAATGACCTCGTAATCCTCGAGGATGCGGTTCCAGCAGCAGACCGGTTCACAGCCGGATGAAGACGATGCTGCTTCGACCCTCTCGCGGTAGCACTCCCGGTATTTGAGGTAGAGGCACAGGGTATTCCCTGCTTCCTGGTCGAATTTCAATGGATTTCCCGATATATCAAGAACTTTTTTCTGGCCCTTGACCGGCACTACAATCTCGCGGCCGCAGCAGTCAAGAGCGGCTCCGCCGTCGCAGAAGGTTGCAATGATTTCACCCGAAGGCCCCTCCCGGATCTGGATATTCTGGAATCCACAGATTATACCCCAGCCGTGGATATGGCGGTTGAGCAGGTACCGCTTGCCGTTGAAGTACGCCTGTTCGTCCTGGAAGTCCCGCACTGTCATCAGCTTGCCAAAAAAGTAGTTGTTCCGTTCGAACTGGTGCAGCTCGCACCCTTCCCTTCCTTTCTGATCTTCAGTCATAATATTCTCCTCATTTTCATTAAGATAATCGTGAATCGATACCGATCTTTACCGGCGGGGCCAGGCGCCCGCCGTCCTCAAGGTCCGTAAGGACCGCACCCCTGCCAAGAACCGATCTTCCGATGATAAATCCCGGTCCCGAAAGGGTCGTGTTCACTCCGAGGAATGTCAGTCCGTCGAGGGCAATCCCGGAAAGCAGGACCTTCAGTGATGAACAGGTATGGGCAGGCTTCCATTCCGAAATAATCCGCCGGATTGCCTGAAGGTCGGCCTCTTCTGGCTCTACGCCGGCTATGAGGACGCAGAAGCAGAAGAGTGCGCCGCCGAAGAGGATCTGCGAGAGCGTCATCTCCCGTTCGGCGGCCGGCCAGTGTTCAGCCTGCACAGCACAGAGAATTGGTTTCACGCCGGTTGGCGGATAATAAAGGCAGCCATGTGATTGCCATTCGGGAACCGTCGGGAGTTCACCCTCCCAGCATTCCCGGAGAACAGGGACTGCTGATGATACTTCGGCATCATCCTCTTTCACCACTGATAACCCGGTCTCGCCCTGGCAGCGATAACACGCCACCTTGGAGGTAGGGCATGGCGGGGGGAGATTCTCGAGGATGTAGACCCGCCCCGCTCCCAGTTTTTCCCACAGGAATTCTTCGATGACCTCAACGAGGCCTGCCGGTGTTCCCCGCATCTTATAGAGGCGGACAGCGTTTTGAATCAGCCATCGCTGCATTGTCTCGGGCCACGCCTCATCCATAGAGAGGGCCACCCAGGAGCCGAGCCAGGGTAAAAATTCGGGGGGTGTACCATATGGATCAAAGTACCGTGTCAGGTGGTCGATCTCATTATCGATCTCACCCCATGTGCTCTCGAAGAGCGAAAGGAACCGTTCAAGGAAATCGCTGCTGACCTCATCTTCCTGATAGACGGCAGGAAGAAATTCAAGATAGGTCGAACGCGGGAAGTAGACGGTAATTCTTGAAACCTCAGGAGAGCGTGTGGATGTTCCCTGCAGCCGGACGGAAAACCACAGGTACCGTCCCTTGTCGTCGGCAAGAAAGAGCCCATCGCGTCTTCTCTCGCCCTGGTTTACAGAAGACCCGGGCAGTCCTTCATGCCATTCAACCGGAAACGGATCATTACTAATGGCATACTGCAATCCTATCCCAGTCCCCGACGGGAAAATGCCATCGATAACGAACCGGTGCCACCGGGTATCACGATTTCTGCTGTCGACCACCCTGGACCAATAGGTTCCGGAAAAGGTGCCGGCAGGATCCGGCAGCGGACAGGTCATATGCAGTGGATCCGCCTGCCGGATCAGATAGAGAGCCTCACCGGTTCCGGAAATGAGATACAGGTTTCCGGACCGGTCAATGGCCAGCCTGCGCGTGAAACCGCGATAGGACGTAATCCTTGACAATATCACATCATTTTGGGGTTCCATCCTGAAGAGGGCTGGTTCTGGGACTCGCGAAGTCCCGGTACCGATGATGAAATAGCCATTGTCTGATGAAACAAGACCTGCAGGATTTTCGACATCGATACGAACATTACGTTGCTCTGGCTTGGGATGCCCGTCCCTGATCGCCCCGGTAAGTGCGTCTTTCGAAATCAGAAAGAGAGACTGCAGTCCCAGCACTGCAAGTCCCCCGTCTGGAGTAAAGCACAGATCCGTAGCAGTTCCGGAGAGGTTTATCTGACCGAGTATTCTTCCGCCGCAATCGAGAATGAGGGTGCGTCGGGATTCGAGCAGATGGATGCGTCCCATACGGTCAACGGTGAGATCCACAACCTTTCCGAGAGGCGTGCCGTCGGGATTCCTATCAAGGATCCACCGAACCTGAAGGTTTCGTCGAGAAAGCGCGATGAGCCGGTTTCCATCACCAATATACAGTGTTCGCCGGTCAAGGTCGATGGCACGGGGATCGGTAAGAGCGATTGGGAGAGTGTCATACGGGCACCCGAGCGGAATGAATGGGCCCCGGCACGAATCCTGCATGAGAATTCTCCCGGTTCCGCCGTCAAGGAGGTACAGCGTTCCGCATTCGTCGACGGCAAGATCACGCAGGTCCAGCCCGGGACGGCTAAACATGATGCCAGGGAATTCGTAACAGGCCTGCTCGGGCAGATGAAGGCCACGGTCATCGATGACAAGGTGAGTCGTCTCCTCGCAGTACTGTGTAAAGAGCGATGTGGTTCCGATGGTGACGAACTTAACCGGTTCCATGGGTCTCCCCCTTCTTCCGGCATTCCCTTGCCTCAGTGACGGTATGGACCGAGATGGATCCCGCATAAACCGTGGCTATTGGTGCCGGCAGGATCAGGTTTCCTTCACGGTCCCGGATCGCACCGTTGTTTCCGGAGAGCAGGAGCCTGCCTGAACACCTGACACCGTCGATAGCTTCCACAACCCGGTAAATCTCGGAACGATACACATTCTGCCCCATCGGCCACCCCTGGTGATCGATCCATCCGCGTATCGGATGGAGATACTCCTCGATAGTTTCTCTGATCCGTCTTTCAAGTCCGTCTGTTGATATGCGTGATAGAGGGACAACGCTGATCCGGATTTCGACGCGGATAAACATTGCAGGTACGACGCAACATCGTGTGCAGAGAAGGCGATGCCTGTCTATATGCCGGGTTATTGCAGAGAGGAATCCGTATGAAGCAATTGGGGGCTCCTCGAGATGAAGAAGAGGGGTGAAGGGAATAACCGCGATAGTAACCGTTCCTTCAGTGGTGATGCCAGGATTCCGGGGGTGATAACCCGGTACAGCCCTTGCTTTCCACACTCTGAGACCTGGGGTATTTTCAGCGAGGTATTCAAAATCGGCGTTGTTTACCGCGGGATACGGTTTTCGAAGATCATCAAGAAACCGCCCAATAGCCTCAGAGAGAGTCTCTGCATCGGCACCTCCGGCCGCAGGTCGGAGATTATTGATTTCCGCCATGCTCCGGCCATCATCATACCACTGAGTTCCCGCCCTCACATTGCCCGCTTCGCCGCCGCCGATACGGTATTTCTCCACACGAATAATCGAATCTGCTGGCGGCACTATTCCACGGAATCCGTCGCCAAACAGAATCTCTCCCGTTTCAGGTATTATCGCAGCATGGTAATCCTCCGGACCGGAGCTGTCAAGATCGCAACGAATCTCCCAGCGTTTGCCATTTACGAATAGTTCGACACTATTCTGAATAACCGGACCCGGCGTCAGTTTCATGATCTGGCCGGGAAGACCGGTTCCCGTCTGCGACTCGGGGAAGTCGATGGTAGATCCCTCGGTTGCGGTCGCAGTATTCATCCGGATCATCTCGATGCGAGGGGGGAATACAGCGCTGCAATCCTCTACCACACATCGCAGCCAATAGAATGTGCGAGCGGGATCTTCGGGATCCTGCCAGCTGGAGAGGGCCTTTGCCGTCCAGGATTCGACATCAGGAGGGGTCATCCCGATATTGTGGAAGGTAAAACATCCACTTTTTCGGAAATTTCGAGTCCCATCCGATACAATCGGGACTGTGTCCCCTGCTTTAGCAGGATATATCCTGATCCAGTCATTCGCGCCAGAGTATTCCCAGCGCAGCACGATATCCTCGAAAGCATATTCCTGCTCATCGTTGTGGCTGCCGGGTGTTTTCAGATCCTTCTCGTACAGATAGCATTTGAAGCTCAGCGAGTCTGCAGGTGAATCAAAGGCAAGATATAGGGCACAGCCGGCTCTGATGCGCAAGCTGAAAGGTGCAAAGAACAGATCGGCCGCCTCATTCTCTACAGTCCTGTCGACGATTCCACCGGAACCTCCGTCAACGATCACCTTCATTAATGTGATCGGTGTGAGTGGGATATCATCATCAATTTCGAAGAAGATCTTCTTATCCGGGAGAATTGCACTGACAGGAGTTCCTTTTTTCACGATTCTCGAATCTATTGGTATGAAGGTAAGGTCCACTTTCGCACGTTTGGGAGCCGCGGGGTGAACACCGAGCAACTGAAGGTATTTACGCCGGTGACTATCAGTGACTAGATTAATCCGGTATAGTTCCGCTTCTGTGATCCACGCCTGGAGGTCGATCAGGGTGATACCGGGATCGCTCCAGTTATGATCCGTCCATATTGGTGCATATTGGGGAATGAGGGTTCGTGCCTCTTCAACCAGTTGCTCAAATGTTTTATCTTCCAGGTCAGGTTTGGGGATCGTCATAATGTCATCGACCTCCTACCGGCATCCACGTTGTCTTGAGGCTCAGATTACCGCAGAACGGCAGACAATATGGCGGTATTTTTACGGCCATCATGTTGTCCCTGACATGGAATGGTGAGGCGCTCGTGCCGGGATCGAGAGATAGAGTGACATTATTGACATAATTCACCCCATCGATTGATTCGAGGACCGTATAGATATCCGAAACGCAGGGGATACCTCCAAAAGGCCAGCCTCCCCTCTCGTCGCCACCCGTGAGGGGATGAAGGAAGTCGGTTAATGTCTTATTCGCCTCTCCAGTGATGAGAGGCACCAGATCCAGTTCACGAGTGAAAAGAGAGGCAGTGATATTGACCTGAAGATAGGAAGGTTGTATCACCGCGATCTGTAAAACATTGGACGAATTCTTTTTCAGATATTGTTCAACTCTCCGTTTTAGCTCAGGAGAGGGAAGAGGTTTTGGTTCTTGGGAATGGGGGACGATGACCACAGTCACCCGGCCGGGTTTGTAGTTCCCCTCGGTATCGAAGTTCTCCAGAACCCTCACCTTTGCCACTTCTCTGGACGCGTCATGAGCTAGTGATTCAAAATCAGCTGTAGTGATTGCCCGGCCGCGGTGGCGCAGGACTCGTGGTGCACGGCGGATAAGAGCCTCCACCGTCTCACAATCACACCCCCCCTCGGCTGCCAGCGGATTGGAGACCTCATTAATAAAAGCGATGTCTTGCTGAAGAGAAGTAATCATATTGCTGGCAAGATTTCCCCGCTTTCCCCCGCCGGTGCGGTAAACCACGCGAAGATTATTCAGCCCGATGGGAGGGATCCTTCCATGATGACGGTCTCCAAAAGTGATCGTACCACTCGATGGATCAAGTTCAAATTGACGGTCTGATTTCTTTGATAATGCGAGATTCTCCACCTCATTCCAGCGTACCCAAAACTCAGCTGTATTGTCCCTTTTATCCATGGTCTCTCTGAAATGACCGGGTATTCTCAGCATGTCGAGATCGGAGGGGGTCAGCGAACCAGCCTCGTTGACCCATACATCGGCAGAAACCACCGGGACATTTACGAGAGTAAATGAACGTCCTGCTTCACCCGTCCCTGAACCAAGGAAATCCTCCGGTACGGTTCTGCACTGGGGTGCCCAGGTAGTGTTTGGAAAAACGCCCCGAATCAGTGGAGGAAGAGCCTTTTTAACAGCCGATGGAAAGAGACTCGGATTCAAAACCTCGATTGGGGCGGGGCATACCGGAATATTGCCGAGGTTGAACTGGTTCTCTTGTCCGAACATTGAAAGGATCGTTCCTGCATACTGAATCCAGAATCGAGCTCCAAATAGAGAGTTCCATGGGAGAACCGTGACAGAAAGCCATGGCAGCTGAATATTTTGGTAGTTTGTGGGGATATCGAAGAACGATTCCGTGAACTGCGCACGAAGCCAGTACAATGGATTGCTGCTTCCGAAGAGACGAAAACCTGCCATCAGGCCCGGAGCTTCAATTTTTACGATGCCGGGGCGAGTAACACCATGAGTCTCATCCTGCGCGTTGATATGCTGCCATTCACCGTCAGCTCCAAGATATTGCCAAATGATATCTGGATGAAATTCGGCAGGATATTCCTGCATGGGATCTACAGCAAAAAATATATTGAGCGGGGTGGCCACGAGTGGTTTATTGAAACCCAGATACAGGGACGGGAACGGATCGGGGATTTGTGCGAAAATCGGAAAAGGAGCATTCTCTCTCAGGACAATATCCTGATTGTCCGTGGTTATGATGTGTTCAGGAATGGTGCCACAAGAAGGGGGGCAATACCTGATTGTGATATGAGTAAAAAACGGAACCGTGTCAAATTGGCCGCCAATGAGGCGCATCCGGATCCAATAATTTTCTTTCCCATTAACTCTTGTCTGCCGGATTTCGGGGAGAGCAGAAATGGTGACGATGAATTTTTGAGTGAAATCCAGATCGGTCGGACTGGTATTGAGATGCATCCACCCGGCACCGTCCCAGTACTCCCAGGATATCGCTAATGTGCATGGAGGAGAGGAAGATCCTTTAACTGTTGAATCAACGGTGATTTGAACACTATACTTTCTCTTGGTAAATGCCTCAGCAGACGCGATATAGAAGCATTTGTAAAGAAAAAGGGCGTGTCCAAACGGATACACAGGTTCCTGCTGAATGCTCTTCGGATCAGCGGGAACATCATCGCAAAAGAGTTGATCCGGCAAGATTTCATCCTTTGCTGCTGGTCGGGATTCGATAATAATAGAGTCAATAGTGATTCCTGTTAATCGGGAAATCGCACTCTTTGCCGTGCACCGGAGCCACCGATTTTTAATTCCCCGAATCTCTGTCTCAGCTATGCGGCAGTCGATCGCCAAATCAAATGAGAGGGTTGTATCAGATGTGTGAATATTCGAAATCGCAACAATTTGCGGCTCGAAAATCTTTTCTTCTTTTCCGTCGGTTTTTATGATTATTTCTCCAGAATACGACCATTCCACTCCCAGGTGGGCAAGAGCGGACACTTTAGTTCCCTTAATTGTAATGGTCACTATTGCATTCGCTACTGAAAGGGTTGCGCTGTCTCCGATATACAGAGAATGTTCCTGAGAATTTTTCCCGAGGAACAGGGTGATTGCCGTATTGTGTTCATTAGCGGAGATATGATGGAAAATCTCATCCGTACGGGGATTAACGCTAACCAGATCATCAAGTTGTGCCGGCGTTGCAATCAGGTGTTCCTCCGTTTCAAAAACAACCGGTTGTCCATCGGCGACCTCTGACGATGCCCGGGTCTTTCCGGGAACTGAAACTGGGCCGGGGGCGTCATCGGACACGCAGAAGGTGAGCGGGACCCGGGATGGCTGAGCACGAAGAAGTCTAACTTGAATCATCTCGAGAAACGACAGGAAATGAAGTTTAGGAGCTATATTGAGCCGGCTGATTGCTGTATCACCGAACCGGGCCATGATCTGGGCGACTGCAATGCCAGCGTCCTCTTTATCCGCAGTTTCCCATTCCGGTGTATAAAAAGGTCCCCTGGCGAGTATTTCGGTGATAATCGTCTCTTCATGTTTGTCCAGTATCCGGGGCATATATCATCCCTCTGTTAGGTAGAACGGATAGACCCGGTTAAAAACCGTATTCGTCGCCCTGACCCGGTAGATAAGTCCAATAAGCAGCTTTCCCAGCGCCGCGTCGGTTGCATCGGCCTTGACGTCGAGTACTTCAATACGGGGCTCATATTTGATCAGAGCCTCCCGGACCGAAGTTTCGATGAGCGCGAGAGTTTTCGCATTCATCGAAGCGAAGATATAATCACGAATTCCGCACCCGAAATCGGGACGCATCACTCGCTCACCGGGAGACGTGAGAAGAATAATTCGTATCGCTTCGGAAATGTCCTCTTCACCCGTCGATAGGGCAATATGGCCGCTGCTATCAGTCTTAATCGGAAATTTCCACCCTGTTCCCAGAAATTCCTTCCCTGTGACCATTTTCTATTCACGTCTCCTTTCAGCCCCTCACCCGAATATCACGGTTGGGCATCCCAGTGCGATCGGATTCGGAGGACCTGCCTCAACAACAACATCACCGACCCGGGCTGCGGACAATCCGTTGATAAAAACCGTGCTGCTCCCGAGCATCACCACGCCTCCGATATGATAGGGCAGAGGGCAGCTGTGGTAATCAACCATTATCCTCCATGCCGGAAGACCTCCGATCAGGACATTCGGGCTCCCCGGACCGGGACCTAGCGGTATTCCATGCGATGTCATGTCCGTAATCCGTGCTGCTTGTGGCATACGATAGTCTCCTTTCAATTGATCTTCACGATCTGTCCCTGGATCGCTATGCATCCATTTGCTCCGATGGTCAGCGATTCTGATCCCTGGATTTCGATATTCGGTGCTGTGATTCTGATCTGAATGGCAGCTTCTATTCGAATCTCGTTTTGAGCTGAGTCGATGGTGACTTTATTCTGCCGCGTCTTGTCAACAAGGACTATTTTCTCATTTCCCGTTGTATCATCGAGGATAATTTCATGTCCGCTTCTCGAATGAATCACGCGAATATTATTCTGGCCGTTCTCGTTCTTCTCCGGCGGAGGATCCCTGCCATTCCAGAGGGTCCCCAGAATATACGGGTGATTGATGTCTCCATGCTCGAAAGCGACAAGTACCTCGTCGCCAACCTCCGGATAGAATACCGTTCCCCGACCCTTTCCGGCCATAAGACTTCCGATTCTTGCCCAGTATGCCTTCTTCTGCTCTTCACTCCGCCACGGGAACCGGATTTGAATCCTCCCGAGGAGCCTCTCATCCTTGTTATTCGTTACGATCCCGATGACAACTCCGTAGATCTGCTCCTGATCCCGGTTGTTTTCATCAAACATTTCATCGATTCCCATCAAAGACACCTGCAGAGATTGAGGGATGTCCGGTATCCACTTTCATTCAGGGTATGACGAGCGGATTTGATGTAATACACACCCGAAAAGAGGTCGCCGACATTCAACACATTCACGGTCATACCCGCGTGAAGGGACGGATCCCCGATGCATTCGAGAAAACCTTCGATATAGCATTCGTTCCGCTTTTTCAGTTCTGCAACAGCGATCTTCCTCGCTTCTTCACGGGAACGGACAACTTTTCCTTCCAGCTTTATCTGAACAGGGTTGCCAAGGGACTGCTCAATAATCCGGCTGATATCGGAAATACCCAACTGACTGCCGATTTCAGCGCAGGTTACGGTTTCTGCGATTCGATCTTTAACACCCACATCCCAGGCAAGAACTGTCACTTCATTTGCCATGGTCGCGGTTGTAAAACGTGGATTAAAGCTGATGATATTTTTCCTGAATTCAAAAGTATAGTCTGACCAGAGACGATCCGCGGGTTTCCGGAAGTAAAGGATTTTTCCACGAACGAAGAACTCGAATTCAATAATATGGGCGAGCCTAGCGAGGAACTCATAGTCTTTCTCATTCTTTTTCCGTTCAACCTTGGCATGCTTCTGTTCCGAATCGGTAACCGATGATCCGAGGTTATTCTTGAAGGCGATCTCGGTTGCAATATCGGAATATTTTACATTGTTATCCTTGAATTCCTTTCTCGTTTTCTTCAGATCATACGAGAGATCGTATCCTTCGATTCCGAGAATTACCATGCCGGTCTGTGTATAGCTTGGATTAATTGCCTGTATTTTCCCGAGAAACCTGCTCATCCTGGAACCTGAATACCCATAGTCAATCGTTACAATCGTGCCAGGCCGGATAGCGGGGTCGTTGAGCCAGCGGAAAGGAGTTGAAATTTTCACGTCGTCGTTGAATGATATTTGAAAGGAATCCGGTTCCTTGAGATGTTCCTGGATCTCAACACCGGCAATACACTCCTGAGGAAAGCA
Organism: Methanoculleus sp. SDB; assembly: GCA_001412355.1. Taxonomy (NCBI): domain Archaea; kingdom Methanobacteriati; phylum Methanobacteriota; class Methanomicrobia; order Methanomicrobiales; family Methanomicrobiaceae; genus Methanoculleus; species Methanoculleus sp. SDB. Next base: position 13,342 of record LKUD01000041.1, on the reverse strand, counting down.
ATACTGGTCCGTCTCCCTGACAACCTTTATGACCGGAGCATAGGTAGCCAGACCAGGTATAATTGCTGCCATGATTTTACTCCAGTGGCCGGAGGATCAACTCCCGGCCGGGTGCGAGGAACCTCGGATCCGTAATCATATTCCATTTGGCAATCGTGTTCCAGCGAGAAGCATCGCCATATTCACGATGTGCTATAAGCCAGAGGGTGTCCCCTTGCTTCACGCGGTACACCTTCGTCCTATCCCTGGATTGCAGGGCTCGCTCGGTGGGACTTGGCCCTCTCTTGAATTCACGCAGCCTGACAGAGAGCCGTGCCCTGACCGGGATCCCGCTGGGAAGGAACATCGTGAATCGTCTCGTCACCTGTTCGAGAATACAGAAGAACGGCTCCTGGGCACGGAGGCCCCAGAGGAAGAGCAGTGGTGGAGGTGCGTGGAGGTGAGGATCAAGGTTCATCAGCGTCGTGAGATGATCGGTTGCAATCCGCACATCGATGCCCTTTTCATAGGTGTCATAGAAAATTTCAAGGGATAAGGTAACTGCATTCCCCTTCAGAAACTGTATATACGGCGATTCAAGTCCGGGAATACTGACTTCAGAGAAGACATTGCTTTTCTCAGTGCTGTATTCAGCAGGATAATACAGAACCTCAATCTCTTCTGATGCCCTGGCCCCCTCGAGCACCCGGATGAACCCTTTTTTTAATCCCATTACAGTGCTACCCTCCGCTCTTTAGCGATTTTCGTCCGGTAATCCATCATTTGGATGACCTTATTTGAGATTCTCTCGACATCCAGTGCGTCAGGATAACTCTTTGAATTCGGGTGTTCGTCAGCAATACTTCGATGCTTCATGCTTTCCTTTACTTCACTGGAAAGAGACTTTAATTCGCGTAGGATCGCATCAAAGTCGGGATAATGGACCCCTGTGTCGGGCACAGGTCTGTCTTTGATATCGCTATCACGGAGAAAAAAAGCAGATCTGGCAAGTGATTCTTGCGGAGGCATTATGGGAAAGGCGGAGATGAGCGTGTGGATTTTGTTACTTTGATTGTTTGAAATCATTCTTGCTGTCAGATTCAGCTTGTGAGTCAAATCTTGCCTTGAATAGTGATCATCAGTATTCATTTCAGAATAGGGTAAATGAATAATTTTTCTGCGAAGGAAAGGAATTATTCTGGAGAAATAATACCTGTTTTCTCTATTATCAGAATAGATCTTCGGGGAAGGTTTTTGCGATTTTCCGATGCCCGAAGGAAAAGAAGTGAACGGAGAGATTACCGTTCGTGGAGATATAGCTATCATCAACTGCGAAGTCGTCTGGAGGAATTCGGGAATATCAAATAATTCAATTGATATCCTCTGAACAAATGAACGAACAAATACTTTGAAAGCGAATAACAGGGGCGGTTGTTCCATGGCATGGTTTTTCATGAAAACAAGATTTGGGAAATCCCTGAATAAAATTCGTTTATTCTTGTATTTTTCCATTATTCTGATATGAAACGATGCATCTCCGGTCATCATTCTTTGTCTCATCGATTATCCCTTCGTAATACCGTGATGGGCAAGTTCAACTGATTCAAAGGCAACGGTATTACTCTCCGCCCGGAGATCGGGGCCGGTCCATTTTACCGGATAGGCCTGAATAAAATTCCAGCGCCATTTTTCTCCTCCTTCTCCATCCATGAGGATAATAGCGCCATTCCGCCGTTTGAACCTCCCCTCGATAACGTCCTGATGCCATTTCCAGAGTTCGTCGCGGTCAGTAATACCCCGCTTGAGGGTGATATTCTGATATTTTGTCCGTTTCGGCAATTGATGGATACCGTCATTTACACCGCCTTCTTCATATGGTTCGGTTTCTGTCTCTCTTGAAAGCCCGCTGATTTCTGATGCATAGGCAGAGATAATCCCATCAATCTCCACCCGAAAACGGAAGGACATCAGGGGATTCTGCCTCAAATCCGGTGTCATCTTTCACCTTCCCATTTTTTTTCCTTTTTCAGGATTCAAGGATGCTCCGTTCCTGATTACCGCTAATCCGACGGTTAATCCGTGAGATCTCTTCAACCCAGCGCTGGCGATCCCGGTGTTCGAGATCAAGAATATCACCCGGGGGCCAGTGAAGGTAATAGGCAATGAATGCTACCTCCTCATACAGCCGATTGAGGGGGTAGCGTGTCATTCCCCCCGGGACACCTCCAATTCAAACGTATGCTCGCACTTTGGGCAGATAGCCCTGATTGTACCGGTGCCATCTTCGTTTATGCGTCGATAAAAATCCTGCAGGTAACCAAGATCAGAAGCAAAGAGATCTTCAACGACTTTCGTCGTCACCATGTCGAGAGAGCCGAGGCGGGTGACGACACGCGACAGGAGAATAATTGTCAGATAAGCCGGGTTTGACTGAACCCGTGGATCCTTCATTGGAAGAATCTCATCTGCTGCCGTGGCGAGCCGCATTATGCCGGTTCTATGGAGGTTTCCATCGGGATCAACATATCCCCGAGGAAGAGTAAATTCAAATTCGGTCTGGAACGACATACTTCACCTACTTCACTCGCTTGAATCCTTCATGGACGATCTCCAGCGCCTCGATGGCAACCTCTGAGCCCTTTGCGGAAAAGTCCGGCGGATCATACTTTATAGGCCATGCGCTGTGGATGTCCCACCGTGCCTTATCTTTCCCGGCTTCATCAATGAGAATGATAGAGATGTTTTTCCGGGCCTTTTCCGCCCCTGTATCGATTATCTGTTGCCGCCAGTTATAGATGTCCATCGAATCGGTGATTCCCCACTTCAGGGTGATGTTTGCAAATTTGGTCAGACCTGTGAGCTTCCGCACCACCGGCAATTCATTCCCTTCACGGTATTCCACGGCTTCCGTCGTTGAATCCCCAAAAGTTACTTCACTGAATCCTGCCTGTGTTATCCCGTCGATTTCAACCCTGAACCTGTATTGGCGATAAGGATCCTTCCTGCTTCCAGTTGGCACAATCACACCCCCCTATTTAGAGCAACCTCATGAAGCCTCATCCTCTCAGCTCCATTTCGGTCACGGCCGCACCACCATACCATTGAGTCATCCGGAAAATGACAAACTCAGCCGGTTTCACCGGAGCAATACCGATGATGCAGATCAACCTTCCATTATCGATATCATCCTGTGTCATCGTCGTTCGATCACATCGGACAAAAAAAGCCTCATCCGGCTTTGTTCCCATCAGGGCGCCATCTCTCCACACGCGTGTCAGAAACTGTGTGATTGTTGCTCTCACTCTTGCCCAGAGACGTTCATCGTTGGGTTCAAAAACCACCCACTGGGTGCCCTCCTCGATTGACTCTTCAATATAGTTAAAGAGCCGGCGGACGTTGATATACTTCCAGTAGGTATTGTCTGAGAGTGTTCGGGCTCCCCAGACAAGGATGCCCCTGCCGCGGAATTGCCTGATGCAATTTACCCCTTTGGGATTAAGAATGTCCTGGTCACCCTTTGTGACCGGAAATTCAATATCGACAGCACCGGCGACTTTTTCATTTGCCGGTGCCTTATGGACGCCTCGCTCGATATCGCTCCTTGCATATATTCCTGCTACATGCCCACCGGGAGGTATCATCTTGACCGTCTGCGTGACGGGATCGATGACCTTTATCCATGGGTAATAAAAGGCGGCATACTTCGTCACATACGTATCCCGTGGGGAGACATCGTTGGGATCCCTTTTATTCGGTTCGCTGTCAATGATCAGAAAGCGATCCTTCAGGCTCTCACAATGTTCAATCAGTTCCATGACGAGATTGGAAACGCCAAATGCATGAGGGACATAGACGATGGCAATCTCATCAATCTCTCTGAATCCTTCAAGTCCGATTTTCATCCCCTCCGAATCAAGCCTGCCTTCTGCGGTATAATCATTCGCAGTGATGGTTCCGGATCCATCAGAACCGCCGGTGAGCTGGTAGAGGAGGATTGAATTGGACTGAGTGGGATCTTTTTCGACAGGAGGATCCGGAACCTTTCCGGTATCACCGGTTTTCAGACTGAGGGATATCAGTGAAGAGCTGACAGTCTTGCCATAGTATTCTGGAACAGTACTATCCACAGAAATATTGTCAAATTCCTCATAATATGATGGGGGGTTGTTTTTTCGAATCTGCCTGGCAAATTCGGCTTTTTTATCTATGCTTGCAATTGAAGAGGGATCATCTTTCCAATGAAATACTCGTAATTTGAAAAGAGGTTTAGTGGCTGATGAAAGGGACCCTCCCTCGACCGCGACAATGACATTGTTCCCCCATACTCCAGGCCCCACTGCAGACACCGTGAGAGCGGATGCACCTCCCTGTAAAAGACTGACCTCTGCTATAGTTGCATTCTCAAGCGTTATTCGTCCAATGAAACAGCGCTGGCCTCCGTTGGCGAAAAATCCTTCGACTGCATAGGGCAGATAAGGGGTGTCACCGTTTTTCTGGAAGTATGAGCCATAAACCCGCTGGAAATGTGTCCAACTCGTTATTAGTTTCGCTTTCGTCGGCCCACGTTCGGTCAGGCCAAGGAATCCGGCCGTGCTGGTGCCTACCCCCTCAATTGGCCGGGGCCCCATCTCGAACTCTTCAATATAGACGCCGGGTGAAAGGTATTCAGGCATTTTTTATCTCCTCCTGCAGGTTATAATCCCTCCAAAGATTTGAGAATGTTAATTACCCTGTTCTTTTCAAGATCTTTCCATTTTGCTTCCAACACGGCAACTTCTTCGCTGTAACCGTTGAGTTTTTCCTCGTTTTCTCTAACGAGTTGCTGTTGTGTTATAAAATCGTTAAGAGGGCCCACAAATGCATCTTCATATTGAACAGGCGTTGGTTGTGGAATAGAGAATGCGGTTATTTTTTTATGTAATTCCGTATACCAGAAATAGAGGTAATTATTTTGTTTATTATTTCGTGCATCCTCGATTTTTTTCTTTAAGGCATTCATTTCGGCGATTTGATTTAATAGTTTATTTGTTTCATTCTGTAAATTTTCAATTATGATAAGATAATCATTTAATTTTTTCATTGCTTGATTATAATCTGATTGCGCAGTAGTATAGTCATTATTTTTTGAATTCAGATCATTTTTTATTTGGATAATCTCATCATCGATTTTTTTGATTTTGTCATCATAATCAGTTTTCTTTGAAGGAGATATATGTGAAACCGGACCCTTTTCAACATCTATATCAAAATTTTTTAGGGTATCCTTTTGCTCTTTGATGAATACAATCTGCTCTGAAAAGAGTTTTACCGCCTGGACGATTTTCAATGACAGCTTATTTAATTCACTGATATCGCTTCTGATGTGCTGCGTTGTTTTACTGGTAACACGTATGGTTTTTTCCGTTGACGTCAACTCCCCTTCAAGAGTTGAAATTGTGTTTTTTATCACCTGATCAGGTGTGCTTAGTGGCATGAATACCCCTCAGAATGACACATCCAAACAGCTTTACAAGAGGCTTTTTAATAAAATTGATACAATTGAAATATCCCGAAAAGGAGTCGCCATCTCGCTTGAAATGGTATACATCCTTCTGTTTAAAAACGAATACAATTCCTTTTTGCTCTTCCACAGAATTCCCCTCCTGTCAACCTCCTTCTGTGTATCATGCATGAGGGTAAGAAGTATTTAATTATTTTTATAAATATACTATGATTACTATCTACTTCATAATCTCACGAATTACCAAGAACAGATCAACGACGGCGTTCAAATCATTCTTTCTCAGAAAATCGGGAGAACTTTAAGAGATATCAGTGTAAAAAAAAGTGCATGACGGTAGTTTTTCGTGGAAATATCGTCTCTCCTTTTTCCTCCTCCCGTCCTCCCTCACTTACTCGGATTGAAATAGTCTCTCCCGGGTCTTGAATGTTCTTAAAAAACAAAACAAACTCTCCTTTGGAGTCTGTTCTTGTTGTTTCGGCCCAATGAGAGGAATTCACTCGGTCTCTGACCTTTACATCCGCATCAGCGACATATGCACCGTCCTTCACACTACCCCGAACCAAGGTAGCATGAGATGGAAAGGGATACTGAGGATTGGGATTGAGACTGATCGGAACCACTGGATTCATCATGAGAGGTTCTGTGGTCAAGTCCGGTATTTGTAGGGATTGCTGGTGTTTCATGTAGAAATCAGATTCGATGGTCAGAACTCCGTTCCCATTCAGGGAGTCAATATCAAGGATGAGATAGTAACCAGAAAGATTTTGCGATAGAGTTACCGTTTTTCCGTCGATAGAAAAGAATAAATGACCAAGAGGTATCTTGTTGGTGAATTTATCAAAGATTTTTAATGCAAGAGCAAGCTGGGTTATCCTTGACTCGCAGCCTTCATAAAACCATTCGCTGGAATTAACACGTATTTTTGGACTCATACAATCTTAATCCTCCGGATATCCACTGCAGTACTGAAACTGCTTCGATACTACCCGCTGGAACGTACTTTCCAGAGAAATATCAACAGGAACCGGTGTTACGATATAACTTAACGCAGGATGATACCCTGTTGTTTGAAATGCGCTCCAGATTTTTGTCAATTCGTCAACTGTCAGGGGATTAAAGAGGATTCGCATTATCTGATCTGTTTTTCCCAGATTGCCTTTTAATAGATTTTCATGTAGTACGGATTGATTTGCAAATATCTGGATAATAGTACCAAGTATTAATTTCTCATCTCTTTTCTTTTCGCAGAAAGGGACGATAAGATAATGGAGATCCAGATAAAGGGGAGAGAAACTTGTTCGATTTTCTTCAATTATTTCTGGCTCGTGGTTTTTCAGGTATACGTTTTCCATTATCTGGTACAAGTAGATACAGAGTTTATTGCCGGTTGAAATCTGCCCTTGAACATCTTTGGGAGAATCAAATGTTATTAGGGGTTTCTGAAAATCAGAAATGGTCCCCGGAGCAGTCCAATCAGCTTTATCTATCAGGTTATGCAGACTGAGATCTATTTCCTCTAGTACAGTTACAATGGACATATTTGTCCTCATTCAATTGGTACTTGTATGTTTTTATGAATGATTAATATATTAAATCACATATATTTTAAAATTATTGATGTAATACGTCGAGGCAATACCTCCCTTCACCGCCTCACTCGATTTTTCCGGTCTTCCGGATGAACAGGCCCGCGATGAACATGCCGATGACTACCAGGACCATCGCTATGAACGCCCATTCCATGCCCTGGTTGACCGCGGCCTCGCTGATCCCCATTAGCAATTACCGAAATAATCTTCGCCAGATTGCCTGCTCAATTCATCTGATATAAGCCGGCATATCATTTCTTCGGATCCATTACCACTATGTTCATCAAGCCCGGCGGGATGCGGGGGTGATGTCCGGGTGTACGACGATGCCCTCGCGTCCGCGGAGTCGGTCGGGCGCCTCCGGAACCGGCATGGTATCACGGTGCTGCTGTCGGCGTGGGACGAGCCGCGGTATGGGGCGGAGGCGTACCGGGCGATGGACGAAGGGCTTGCCTATCTCGAGAAGATCCACGATGCCGTGCTGGACTGCGCCGGGACCGGGGAGCCGGAGCCGGTGGCGCCGGCCCGGGACGTGGCAGCCGTGCTCGGCCTGCCGGCCCGGGCGTTCAGTCCCCTGCTTGCGAAGTCGTTTATGGCGAATCTTCGGGTGAGGGATAAAAAAGGCCTCCTGAAAGAACCATTCGCGTAAATCATCGCACTAATATCTCAAAATTACGGTTTTTTACGTCTTTCGGCGGTGCGGAGGCTCTGCCCGCGGCTGTCCATGTCAGTGCAGGCAAGAAAAATCAGGGGACCGGTTTCGGGGGTTTCATCAGGAAGAATGCGATGAAAAAACCGATAACCGCAAGGGCCAGCACGTAGGGGAACACGCCGATGTAGGATCCGCTTGATGTTTTGATAAAGCCGGCGAGCTGCGGCCCGGCAATCGCACCCGCACCATAGGCAAGAAAGACGACCCCGTAACATCGCGGATAGTCGCAGGTCCCGAAATAACTCGCCGTTGTCGTCGGTGCGACGGCCAGCCAGCCGCCGAGACATCCCCAGAGTATGCTGAAGGCAAGGATATACACCGGTATAACCGGGATTTGCCACATGAGAAGGGATGCCACGGCGATCAGCACGAACGAGATCATGGCAGCATTCCGGGGCGTGACCGAGTCGGTGAGGGCACCGAAGACGGGACGTCCCCCGCCGTTGAAAAGCGCAAAGAACCCGACGAGGAAGATGGCAAGTCCCGTCTCGATTCCCACATCGGTGCCCACCGGTTTTGCGATTGATATTGCCATGAGGCCGGCAAGACAGCCGATAAAGTAACAGGACCAGAGCCCGTAGAATGACGGGGATGCGAGCATCATCGACCGATCACATTCGCATTGCATGTGCTCACCCGGTTTCGGTGCTGGAGGCGTCCACCCTCGCGGAACCCAGCCGGATTCCGGGAATTTCAGGGGTCGTGCAAGGAGCAGTGTTAGGATGATAAACGCGACACCGAAGATCCTGAAGGTGGTCATCACGCCATACGCGGCAATGAAATATCCGGCGATATTGGCGGTGAAAACCGCGGAAAATCCGAACCCGAGAACAGTAAGTCCGACGGCAAGACCCCTCCGGTCGGGGAACCAGCGTGCGGAAACGGCAACCGGCACCCCATATGCGATGCCCACCCCTATCCCTCCGATCATTCCGTATACCACGTAGAGCATCGGAACAGATGTCGAGAAGGAGGCCAGAAGCCAGCCAAGCCCCGTCAGCATTCCTCCCGCGATCGTCACGTTCCGGGGGCCATAGATGTCGATGTACTTCCCGGCAAACGGCATGGCAATCGCAAAGAATGCTAGAAATACCGAGAACGGCATCAGGATGTCATTTGCCGTGACCGTCTGTCCCAGCACCCCGGTGTAATAATCGGTAAGGGGTTTTACAAAGACACTCCACGAATAGATGGAGCCCAGACAGAGGTTGATGATCAGGCCTGCTGCAACGAGCACCCACCTTCCCTTTTCCGGGGGCATCCCAAAAAGGGATGTATCTTCTCCCGCAGGATTACCGTTCATGACATGTCCTTCCCGAATGAAACAGCGGGATGGTTTTTTCTTCAGGCACCGGGAGGTCGCAGGGAATCGATCCGGATTCCATTGCCGCGTTCCTCTTATTCCCCGTGAGACTGCTTCCTATGCGATTCACCACCTGCATACATTTCTAACATTATTAATCATGATAAAATAAAAAAATGTTGTGATTGGCGTGTGGTGAACAGCGATACATCAGCTCAAGGCACCGGCACTCTTTGTGGCCTGATGCCCTCTCTGTGAGGCCACGAGTGCCGGCTGCACTATGGTCCGTGCGAGAGTTTTGCGAATGTAAATTCGTCCGATAATCTACGATTGGGAAAAAAATACTACATTTCTCTCCGGTTACCGTTCCTGACCGGGGATGGGGGACGCGGAATAGGATGTCCCACGGTAAGGAAAAAGAGGAGATAGAAAACCCCCGTTGTGCAGGAATCGGGCAGCCCTTCTTATTTTTTACTGGTGATTGTGTGGTTTTCCACATCCACACTGTACGCGGTGGGATCATCGAGAAGGTCAAGGGCGTTAATCCTCATGTCGATGAGTTCGGAATAATTGAAGGAATCATAGTTTTTTTCAATCCCCTCATCCCAGAAAACCACGATTCCATTCTCCATCTTCTTACTGCCGATAATGTCTTTCATGGTTTCCCCTTAGTGCAGGAGGAATTATGAAAGTATCTCTCGCCGGGATACCGACCCCGTCGTTCGTCATGAGAAGGACCCCGGATTCCCATTTTTTTGGGATCAAATCCCGTTTCGCAATGGAACGATAGTGGCCTGCCCCCGCCATCACTCCCCCTGTGTTCTGAGTGGGGGAGCGAAATTCGATGGACGGGACAGGTCGGGATTATCGTATCGATAGGGAAAATATAAATGCCGCCCGGACACTGAAGACGTACGAGGTGAAAACCGGGGGTGAGTGAATCCTCGTTAAATCCGGAGAGTGAGGACAATGTTTTGTAAGAGAAATGTGTGCGAGGTACCATTTCGCTGGAGGATCCCCGGAGAAAATGAAGCCGTATTTTAATTTTTATGACACACGGGCACCGAACCCGCCTACCGCAGGATATGGCTTTGACCTTCGTACATTCTGGCGCATCCTGCGGATCGAGGGGCTTATTCCTTTTACCGGGTGTGCAATTCTCATCGGGTTTGTCGTGACGCTCTTGGAAGCCGGGTTTCCCGGCGCTGACTGGCGCTTGTTCGTTGTCGCGGTTATCGCGGCTCTTCTCGTCCATATCGACGCCCACCTATGGAATGACATCATGGATGTGGAGGTCGATCGGCATGAGAAGAGTAAGGAAACGAAGCGTGACCGGCCCCTCGTCTATGGGTGGGCTACGGTTGGCGATTACAAAAAGATGTCTCTGATTATCACGATCATCGCAGTGCTCCTCGCCGCGTATCTTTCGATAGAGCGGATTTTCATGCCGTTACTGTTTATTATTGGTTTTTTTTTCGATTATGGCTATAATCATCCCCGCTTCAAGCTCAGTTACCACCCATTTACCGAATGGTACATTTTTCCCTGGCTGGTCGTTGGCGTAACGGTGACTGTCGTATATGCTGCGACCGGTGTATTTTCTCTCCTGGCGTTCATCCTGTCGCTGTTGCATGGCCTGACGGTGACGTGTTTTGTGGTATCGATGATGCGCCGCGACGTAAATTCCGACCGGCTGGGTGGGAAAAACACCTCGTCCGTACGGTATCCCGGGCTGCCGCACTCGACCATCTATGGTATCGTTACACTGCTCGTGTCTGTCCTGATGCTCTATCCTCTTGCTTCCATTCTTGGAAGTATGGATCTTGCGTATCTTCTTATTCTTACAACGGCCACTATCGCAGGAATCAATACGGCGTATGGGGCAGGAATCGATCAGCTTTGCACCCGTGCTTTGTATTCCCTCTTTCCCGATTTCGAGAAAAAGGCCAACAACCTGATGGTGCAGCAGGTGGGGGCATCGATGGCACATTCGGTGGCGATTACCGTTATTTTGCTGACGTTCGGGAAGATAGCATGAAGGTTGCGATTGCAGGTGCCGGGATCGCCGGAGGATACCTGGCGGCGCTTCTCGAACAGAGGGGGATCTCACCGGATGTCTATGACGGCATGGATCATGCCACCTCCTGCAAATGTCGCTCGTGCGGGTGGGGTGCGCCGATTGGTATCGCACAGTACCTCGCTGATGTCGGCCTCGATCTGAACAACTACCTCATCGAACACATGTCCCCCATGCATTTTGACGGGCTGGTTGCCACGACACCCCTCTGTACCATAAATAAGCCCCGGCTCCTCCGGGATCTCACACGAGCCGCCAGACTGAAGCGGGAGAACCTGGGGCCGGAAAACGCCGGGGACTATGATATCGTGGTGGACGCAACCGGGATTGCCCGGGCGTTCCTTCCTCCCTGCAGGTCTGATCTGACGCTGCCGACGCTGCAGCACCGGGCAGCCGTGGAATCCCGCGGGCGCGAGCGTCTTGAAGCGGGGGTGTACGGGAACCGGATACCCGGGCTCGGCTACCTGTGGATCTTTCCCGTGGGTAACAATCACTATCATATCGGCGTCGGTGGCATCGGCCATATCCGGCACAAAAGCCTGTTGGAAGAGTTTTACCGGGATTCGTCCGGGCGGTTTTCATTTACCATAAACTGTAGCTGTCAGGGTTTCGTCCGGGTCGCTTCCCCGTACTATTCGACGCCCTTGTATTCCGGAAGGACGCTGAATGATACCACTCCCCGGCTGGTCATCGGCGTCGGCGAATCGATAGGGACCGTATCGCCGTTCACGGGAGAAGGTATTGTGTATTCTCTGGAATGTGCACGAATTCTGGCAGATTCCTGGCCGGATCCCGAAAAATATGCCAGTAATGTGCTGGCCCGGTTCGCCTGGATGAAAAAGGAGCGGGAAACGCTCGATTATCTCCTCTCACCGGAAGGAAAGAACGGCCCGAGGCTGCGGGACCGATGGAGGTTTTTTTGCAATGCCCGTCGTTCGGGTATCAAACTTCCCGTGATGGAGGCTTTCAGGCGGATGGGCAGTCTTTCGCAATGGGTTGAGAGCCCGGATATGATCTGTAAAGATGGCAAGTAGTCGTTGCTTAAGGACAAAATACTATTTTAAATACCAATCAATTCCGCGTGTCTCGAAAAGTTACTGGAATAGAGGGAGGAGAGCTTTACAAACACATCTCCGGTAAGCCTCAGCCGGGGTTATCCCGTTCATCTGTTGATGTTATATGAAGCCTTGTGGCACGGGTCATCTGGCACGTTACTCGAAGAGACCAGGAAGAAAAAGGATGATGAGTTTCGAAATGGAGAGAGAATCAGCTCCCTTTATGTCCCCCACTCCCAGAAGAGGGCCCGCACATCCCCGAACCCGATGACGGTATTGTTATCGTAGTCGAAACACTCGACCGGTTCGTTGGCCGGAATCCACACGTCATAATACTCAAAGAAGGTGCGAACATCGCCGAAACTGAAAACACCGTCGCCATTCACATCCTCAAAAAGCCCGTCCTGATCGGGATCTTGGGGGGGAGCTGAATTTCCCGGGAGAGGCGTGACGCCAAGAACGACCAGCCGGCCTCCTGCAGCTATCAGGGTAACGTCAGCCCCGGAATCGTCGATTATTTCAATTGATGTGAAGATGATGTCGGTCGAGCCGACCTCACTTCCCTCTATGACGACCGTACCAAGCAGGACATCCACCTCTCCGGGCAGAATCGAATTCCCGGTATCTTCACCCCGGATCCAGAGACTCTGCGCGGGAAGGCTGGAATTATCAGGGTTTCCTGTCCATCCGGGGAATTCCGTATCTGAAAACTCAGCGACGGTTCCGTTGGTAATCTGAAGCGTGCAATTATAGGACGAGAGTCCGGAAGGCACGTCGTCAAGAATAATCGCATACGTGGCATTGTATCCGACAGAGGTCGTTGCATCGGCAGGTGTCAGGGAAATACCGGGGAGTGTGGTTTTTTCCCTGCCCGTCACCGCATGGGGGCCTGCCGTCCCGCCATAGGTCAGGACGGCATCGCCGTCCGGCCGGGTGATCCTGATGATGTTTCCGATGGAATCGTACGCATACTCGCACATCTGATAGCCGGTCGGCTGATATGCCGTGATCAGGCGGTTCAACGCGTCATAACTAAACGTCTGGTCCATCCCGAATAGTCCGTCAAGTATGCCGATCACGTTTCCGACAGGATCATAGGAATAGGTCAGATCCTGAAGCCCGGC
>LKUD01000040.1 GCA_001412355.1 Methanoculleus sp. SDB | reverse complement strand
CCGCAGGAGCACTGGAGGAGAATCCGGACCACGAATCTCCTCGAGCGGATCAATAAGGAACTGAAACGACGATCCCGGCCAATAGGAGCGTTTCCAAATGACAATTCACTCCTCCGTCTCGCCGGAGCCATATTGATGGATATCAATGAGGAGTGGATCACAGGGCGGAAGTATTTATCTGGATCAGAGGTGATGGTATGTCAGGATACGAGGGCAGAATTTACAGCAGAATGAGTACACTTCCATGAATTATCTCGATAAGAATTTTATTTAATCATTTGTCCTATTTTTTTTTTGAATTATCTTCTTCATTCTCCAAAGCGTTCAATGATTTATTCCTAATGCTTCCCCCTCCTTAAACGACATATTCAAAATCCACTCCCGATGCTCTTCCTTATTCACAAAGACCTGCGGCCGCTTTACATCAACTGCCTGCTCATCGATATTGTTCGCCCGATGTAAACCACACCGTCAACGATGACGTCAACACTCTGTAAACATCCTTCTTCTCCCTCAAATTTGTGCTCAGGATGCCGTATATAATCAAGAATCTTCCGGGATAACGGCTTGAAATACTGAATGCCCTCCAATTCTTTTCCCGAATCATACTCAATAAACGGCAGATAGACGATACTCTGCGGATCTTTCGTGAACGGTGAGAGCGGTTTATATGCCTTTCCCGCTTCTTCTATCGCCTGAAATCCGACATGAAAGAAATTGAAAGGGTTTATTTGCTCCTTCTATTCCTTACCCACATTCAGTCCTTTAAATCTCACAGATCACCGCATTTCCGATATTTTCTTTTTGAAGATTAATTATTTTCATAATCTCAGATCTTGATGGAGCTTTTCCTGAACCCAGGATTTGACCATTCTCAATGAGATAAAAGAAATGGTCTCCTACAATGTAATATCGAGAATTCCCTTTTAATTCAGCCTCATTGAGAGTCAACAAAATTCTTTTCATAATCCCAAAAGGGTGATTCTCAACGAGAAATTCTTGGACGTCGTCTGAGGTCCAAATTTTCTTTTCAATACTTTTAATCCTTATACTATCGTTGCTGGCAATGACAATATCCCCTTCCTCCAAGAGGGAGGATTTCATTGGTGTTTGCTTGCTTTCATCCCATACCTTTTCTTTTACGTAATCATGTAACGAATTCAGTGTGACATTGCCATCATCATTTGCAGCTTTCCAAGTTTCAATCCCTTTGATTATATATTTTGTATAGAGGCCATATTCATCATTTTCTAGCTCTTTGGATACTTCATTTTCAGTCGAACTCGTTAAAATATAGATGCCTCGCCCTTCTCGGTCTTTTCCTAGCTTCTCAATTTCATCATCCACTCCGCTTTTGAAATCTTGACCCGCTGCACCGCTGTAACAGCAATCAAGGATTAAAGCAACTTTTTCGGTATGACCCACAGTTTTGACATATTCCTTAACAGTCTCTACCGGGATAGATGTCGAGTTAAGGTGATCCACTTGAGTATTACATGTTGCAAGATGAAGAGAACCAGTATTTTGTTGCCGCTTACCATGACCTGAATAATAAATTAACACAAGACCATCTTTTTTTGCTTCTTGAAGCAGCTTTTCTATTTTTAATAGGATTTCATGAGAAGGTTCATTCAAACAACGGACAACCTTGGTAAACCTGCCATACTTCGGGGATTCTAATAATTCTCCAAATTTTTCAATGTCTTTTGGAGGACAGCGGAGATTATTCAACCGGTTATCCATAAATTTGCTGCTCGCGATCAGGATTGCATATCGATTTGAGGTCATATTCAGATTCCAAAGTAGTTTATTACCTCATTCATTGTCATTTCAATTTGGTCAGGGCGCATATTTTGTGCCTTGAAAGAATACTTATTACCCTCATGATTTTCTATGGTAATTTCAAGTGTGGAGTCTCTCTCAAAGTAAGATTTCAGAACATTGAATAACGCAACTACAGTGCCGCTAGAAAGAAGTGTCAAAGCAAGTAATCCCAACGTGATTGGATCGCCTTTCATTCCTTTTTCCGCAGGTCGCTCCGGAATTGTTGCTTCGATGCTAGATTCTCTTGCAAGGTCTTTCGATAGATCACGAGTAAGTTTCTGTAGTTGATTATCCGACAGTTCTTCTGACCCAAGATACAAATTTAATTCCATGATCCTTCGTGAGGCAATATAAACTAATAAAATAAAAATATTACTATAATCCACATATTATTTATGTTTGGGATTGCTGATTTCGAGAATAATTCAGAGATTGGCTCTAAACATTAACCAAGAATCTTCTTGGATGTAACAACAAACAAACTGAAATGAAGATATACCCAAATTGCGTTCCAGGCCACAATGCAGTTCGCAGGAGCCCGGCTGCCACAGCGCCGGGTAGAAAAAGCGGCCGGAGAACAGCTTCACACCGGCGTTCGACGCGGGATGGCGGATGAACGACGAACGAATCACATTGCGTCCTTTGCCTAAACAACGCCATTCGTTCCCGCATATGCCGGTTACCGCCAATGCCGTATCCCATTTCGCATTCTGCCAAAATACAATATCCTAATGTTTTTATTTCGCTATTCTGAAACTACCTTCATGGGCCTTTGTTCGGAATGCGGAACGATATTTAGTGAGACACTGAAATCCTGCCCTGTCTGCCGCAAAAAGACCGCGGGCGGAACGGAGGCGTCCTCCCCGGCCGGGGCCCCGGACACATGCGCCGAATCGATCGATTCGGCCCGGCCGATGGATATCAGGGGTGAGATCGCCCTGAAAAGGTACAGGGACATCGATTATTTCGCTTTTTCGGGATTCGGTCTTTTCATATTCGCCTTCCTCTTCCTCGTCACCGACAATTTTCTGCTGTTTGTCGCCGCCGTCATCTGTTTCTTTTCCTGCGGGATTTTTGGCTTATTCACACTTGTTGGGGGGTATCACAACCAGCAGCTCTACCGGAATATCACTCGGCTTCTCTTTACGCGTACCGGCATCTATCTTCAGGACCATAAGGGAAAGATCAAATGCAAGATCCCGTTCTCGCATGTCACCGCGATTAAATACGGGTACAAGGAACACGTCATTTCCGCAGTGCTCGATCTTGGGGCCCGTGTCCCGCTCTTCGTGCGGTTCGACCTGACCGGCAATAAGAAGTTCATCATTCCCATGCACTTCATCACAAGGGCCGACCAGAGAAAAATCTTCTCGCTCCTGCCGGCATTCAACGGTTGAACGCAGAGATGCGCAGGCCGGGCCGGCGCTCCTGCTCTCTTCCATGCCGTGCGGGCCTACATCGAATCGCTTGGCCCGGAGGCCAGGCACGGCACGAAAACCCCGGTTTCGTTCAGGGTCAGAACGCAAGTTCGCATGGGCCCGGCTATCGCAGCTCCGGATAGAAAAACGGGCGAACTATTATTCCTGGGGCCGAATAACAACCTTCAAACTCCCGTCCCGGTGCCGGGCCGTCAATTGAAAACCTTCAACCGTTTCTCTCAGGGGAAAAACATGCGTGATCATATCGTTTACATTGATCCTGTCATGCTGAATCCATGTCAGGGCCGTTGTGAGGTTATGGAAATCGGCGGCATAGGAATGGGTAATCGTCACCTCCTTCTGCCACAGGTTCCAGAGATTGATTTCGGACTGGATGTCAGGATTCGTGGGGGCGAAAAAGAGGACCGTACCTCCGGGCCCGACTGCTTCGAGCGACTGTTTCACGCAAACGGGAACCGGTGCGGTCATAATAACGGTGTCTGCTCCCGATCCCCCGTTTAATTCTTTAAACCTTTCCGGAACATCTTCCGTTCTTGCGGAGATGGTCGCATCGGCACCGAATTTCCGGGCGATCGCCAACCGTTCCGGACTCGGATTGGAGACGGCAACAAATCCCGCACCCTGCAGCCGGGCCGCCTGGACATGCAGCAGGCCGGTGATGCCGGCACCGATGATCAGGACGGACCGGCCATCACCGGTCGGAGCACATTGCTGCCCCCGCACCACGCAGCCGAGGGGCTCGACAAAGGTTCCCGCATCGAAGGAAACCGAATCGGGAAGGCGGAGGATGCCCCGGTCCACGTTGATTGCAGGCAGCACGACATATTCTGCAAACGCCCCGTATGCCTGCTTGAATTTTGTTGTCTGCAGCGTCGTGCACGCGGTCGTATGCCCGCGGATGCAGGCATTGCAGGTGTTGCAGGGGACATGATGCGTCACCACGACCCGGTCTCCCACCTGCCATTTCGAGTCGACGCCGGCACCGACCTCTGCAATGACTCCTGCGCACTCGTGGCCGAACGCCCCGATACCGCCGGGCCGTCCCGCACGCCGGATCCGGTACCATTCCATGACATCCGACCCGCACACGCCGCAGGCCATGATCCTGACCTTGATCTCGCCCGGCCCGACCGGGACATCGTCGACATCCTCGATACGGATGTCGCTGTTCGAATAATAGACGGCTGCCTTCATGCTGTTCCCCGTGGAGAGTACATCTATCCGAAATAAAAAAAATTAGTCGAGTTTGGTTGCACCGGGCAGACAGGCGTTGTAGATATCCAGCGCTTCCTTCACGGTGTGGTTGTCGTGGACGATGGCACGGATTGCCCGGATCATGCCGACCGGATTGTCATCCTGAAAAATATTACGGCCGAAATCGACGCCCGCCGCACCCGCCTGTATGGCGTCGTAGGCCATCTGGAGCGCGTCGGGGGGACTGGAATACTTCCCCCCGGCAACGACGACCGCCGTCGGGGCGACCGCATCGACCAGCCGGGAAAATTCCTCGCAATAATAGGTCTTGATAATCCGGGCCCCGGCATCCTGGCACATACGGGATGCAAGTGACAGATAGCGCAGATCCCGGGCCATGTTCTTTCCCACCGCCGTGACGGCCAGGACGGGGATGCCGTATTCTTCGGCCTGGCTGATCATATCGGTAAGATTGAGAATCGTCTGCTGCTGGTTGGCAGAGCCGACATAGACGCTGACCGCGACACCGGCCGCATCCATCCGGATGGCTTCCTGTATGGTAACCGTAAGCTTTTCGTCACTCAACTCATCGAATAAAACGCTGTTTCCGCCGGTGACGCGCAGCATGACGGGTTTTGATCCGAGATCTTCGGGCGCGATATTGCTCCGCACTGCCCCGCGTGTCGTCATCAGGCAGTCGCAGTAGGGAAGGAGGGTTTTTATCGTGGTGCTCATATTGCGCAGGCCCGTTGTCGGCCCCTGGAAATAGGGATGATCGACCGCGAGCATCACGACCCGGTTATCTTTCGGATTGATGATCCGGTTCATCCGGCTTTGAATGCCAACGTCAAGATATGCGTTTACCATGGGAATACCTCACTGGAAGTAATTATAATCACTTTGAAAAAAATGTTGGGA
>LKUD01000039.1 GCA_001412355.1 Methanoculleus sp. SDB | reverse complement strand
CGGCGCGTGTCAAGAGGGTTGTCACCTGAGTCATAAATTAGGCCGCCTCTTCCAAGTGGTTTATGGAGTTGGCCGGTGTCTTTTCAGGATTCAGCCAAACGCATTTTATCGGGTCCCAGTTGCGTATTTCCTTTGACCATCGATTCGGATTCCGACGTCGAGCCTCAGTATATACTTTCTGGCGATTGGCCAGGATGGCCTGTTCCCGGCCGTAGTGGCGATCATCCGGTGTAACGAAGCGGATCGAGCTGTGCAGATGCCGGGTATTGTACCAGAAGACGAATTGATCGATCCATGACTGCGCCTGTTCAACGGTTTCAAAGGGTCGTGCGGGATACTCGGGCCGATACTTCATGGTCCGAAAGAGCGATTCCGAATAGGGATTGTCATTGCTAACACTGGGGCGTGAGAAGGATGGCGTAACGCCCAGGTTGTGTAGTGTCGCCAGCATCGTGGCGCCCTTCATCGGGCCGCCGTTATCGGAATGCAGCACGAGTTTCTCTGGCTGCACTCCATGAAACGCGCAGGCTTGGGACACCAACATTGCGCTGTGCTCCATGGATTCTTCTGCAAATACCTGGGCCGCCATGATCTTTCGGCTCCAGACATCGAGAACCATGTAAAGATAGAAAAACAGGCCCTTAACGGATGTCTTCAGATACGTGATGTCCCAGCTCCACACCTGGCACGGGCCAGTGGCCACGTGGGCCTTGGGACGATGTGTGACCGCCGGTTTGGACGCCTGACGGTGGGCAAGCATCGCATGCTCTTTGAGAACCCGGTAAAAGGTCGATTCCGAGGCCAGATAAACACCCTGGTCGGCAAGTTGGGGAACGATCTGCTTAGGGGAAAGATCCCGGAAAGGCGCACTGTTGGCGACGGCCAGCACCTGCTGTCGTTCCTGTTCGCTAAGTTTGTTGGCCGGGGCATCCGAAGGCCCCTGGCGCTGATCTTGACCGCCGCCTTGCTGGCGCCACCGAATCAAAGTACGTGCGCTGATGCCAATGACAGCCGCCGCTTTAGCAAGTCGGGCGCCAGTGGCAACGACCTCTTCCAAAAGCGAGAGGATCATTTGCCGTTGCTCCCTGCTATGGGATCGTCCTCGTCCCCCCAGATGTCGTGGACTTTTTTTTTAAGCACCAGCAACGCAGCGGCTTCCGCCAAGGCCTTGTCCTTCCGGTTTAATTCTTTTTCGAGGGCGCGGATGCGTTTGGTGTCGTCCTTTTTACCCTTGGCCATCTTTTTGGAAGGCTTATTTTGCAGGGCATCGAGCATTTGCCTGCGCCATTGCTCAAGATGGGTCAGATGCAACCCGTTTTCGCGCAGAAAGGCGCCCAACTGTTCCTCGCCGAGGGAGGCGGCTTCCATGACGACCTTGAGCTTGTCTTCAGCACTCCAGTCGTTGGGCCGTTTAGGACCTTTTACTTTGACCATGTCGCTATACTCGTGTGCATTGTTGGGGAACCCATAGGATGAAA
>LKUD01000038.1 GCA_001412355.1 Methanoculleus sp. SDB | reverse complement strand
CAGCTGAACCTTGCCGGAAGCAGGCCGTGGTGGAAACTTTTTGATGCGCAGGTTGATGTGACGGTCCGCAAGGATCCCATTTATTCGACGATAATCGCCGAGTTCCGCGGTGGCCCCGGCACGCGAACCGTCCGTGATATCGATATCGATGCAACGCTCTCCGACAAAACGACCGCCCATGCCGTACTGATGCCCGTGATTGGGGAGGAAACAGAACTGCAGGGGACATCGGGCGATGATTACGTGAAAGTGGTGGTCAATCTGTACTCCGGCAAACGATTTGTCCTGTATGATGATGTTGTGCGAAAAACCCGTGGATAACCTTTTTCCACGGATTCGGACAACATGGTTGTATGAACAGGAATGCGGGGGATATACACCGCGAAAGACGGGAAGGTCTCCCTCCTGTTATCGGGCCTGATCCTGCGGTTCTCATCCTCGGCAGTTTTCCCAGTGTCCGCTCTCTTGCCGCGGGCGAGTATTATGCACACCCCCACAACGCGTTCTGGCGCATTATGGGGGCGATCGGGTGTGCCGATCCGGATGCTCCCTACACCCGCCGCTGTGCGTCGCTTGCCGGCTGCGGCATCGCGCTCTGGGATGTCGTGGCGTCATGCCGGCGGGAGGGGAGCGGAGATGCGCAGATACGCGACGCGGTGCCCAATGATATCGCCCGCCTGGTTGACGGGCACCGCGGCATCCGGATCATTGCGCTGAACGGTAAAAGCGGTGCGGAGCGGTGGCTGAAACATTTCTTTCCGGACCTGGTGTCCGCGGAGCGTCCGGCTGTCGTCACCCTCCCCTCGACAAGCCCGGCCAATGCACGCCTGACCCTGGAAGCGAAGATCACCGCATGGCGGGTGGTGGCGCACGCCGCACGCCCTCCCCGGCTTTAGCGGATGGACGAGGAGAGATGGACAGCGGGATAATCGAGGGCTCCCGTGACCCATACCTTTTTTACGCCCTGCCATAATTTTCCTCTCATTGTGGGAGGAGATATCGTATGCAGGGAGAACGTGAACGAATACTTCTCGCCGCCGCTCAGGCGGCGACATTTAAGCCTGATCTGATGAGCAACGACAAGCTTGAGGCTGCGACCAAAGGCCACGGAGCGCTTGTCATCCCGGTATTTGCAGCAGCAAACTCACTTGCCGAGGATGTATTCTGTTCCTTCGCGGGGCCGGAGATGCATCTCCTCGATCGGATGGCCGTGATCGATGCGTCGGCCCCGCAGCTGCCGCTCGATATGATCATCGACAAGGCAGTACAAGCAACGATGAATGCCGGTGCGGAACCGGCGAATGCCGCGCTCATCGTTGCGTCCCTCGCATACTTTTCGGGCTCGTGCGCCCGTGCCGGTGTCCCGCTCGGTAACCGGAAGCTCGGTGCGATTGCCCGGATCCACGCCGGTGCCGCCCGAACGAGTGCCATTGCGCTGGTGACGGGAAAATTCACCCACCGGATTCCTGCTTTCCCGGCATATCTCGCGATATACGAGGCACTGGCGGACAAGAAGCTCACCCGGGTCGACGGGGCGACACTCCCGCCGTTCATCGCGGGAGGCGCGGTGTACGGACATTCGGCACTGGGCGAGGACTTCAATATCCCCGAACTCGCCCGGAACGCGGCAAAAGTGGGAACCGAGGCGATGATAGCGAGCATGCACGGGGCGGGGATCACCGCATACCCCCTCTGGCCGGCGCTCATCGGAGCGACGGTCACCATGGAGCTCGTCCACCCCGACGCCCTTCTGGGGGAGGAGTTCGGGAAGTTCGGGGCGGTCGACTCCGCATACCTTGCCGGCAAAGGCGCCGTCGAGGCTGCAAAGCTGCCCCCCTTCATCCATATCCGCGGGACGCACGAGGAGTACGACACCGCGAAGGTGATCGGCGACTTCGGCCTCATCCTCAAGGATATCGGCGGCCCGTCGGTGATCGGATCGATGGCGCTCAGCGAGATTTTCGCCGGGTTTGAAGAAGCCGCTGTTATCGGGGCCGGGTTTTCGGGCGGCCCGGTCAATCCGCCGCTCGGGCACCTCGAAGGGGACTGCGTGCCGGCCCTCAGGCTCCTCCTCATGCATAACGCCGATGTCTTTGCCGTGGCGGATGCGATCCGCGAATACAAGCTGCAGAACTTCATTGATCCGGAACTGGCACTCTGCGGCCTGAATACCATCGCCAGGAAGGCCGAACAGGTGACCCGCGGAAAGGTATCCGAAGCCTGCATTCTCGCGTCGGAGGAGATCCGGGACCGTGCCGTCTACCGGCGCGCCGTCCACACGATGGAGATGCTCTCCGCCGGCAGATCGGTTGCCGACGTGACCCGCACCCTCGACGACGAGCGCCGTGCGTATGTGGAGCAGCGCGGTTCGGCAATCCTCTCGGGATTCACCGGCAGAAAGATCGAGCTGAAATTCACCGAGCTCAAACCCCATGCCCGCCGCACCGACAAATTCACCGCACGGTACTGGGGCTTCGACTCCTTTGTCTCGTACGACATCACCATCGACGACAAACCGTATCACCTGGAGAACCTGACGGCACAGGAGGTACCCGCGTTCGCCCTCGAGGGGAAGAACCGCGACAATCCCGACTGGGGAACCGCGCTCTTCGCGGGAGCGGTCCTGACACAGGAGCTGCAGTACGTCGGGCATACGATCCTCAACATCACGGTGCCTGCGGCAGTGGCGGGAGCACGGGGCATGGAGCCCGCGGAGGCGGGGAAGCAGGCGGAGGACGGCGCCTACCTGACACGGTCGATCCCGGGAGCTCACGAAACGGCAGCGGAAGTCGCCCGGATTGCCCGGCGGATTAAAGAGCGTCTTGACGAACCCTTCCCGTAAGGCAGGATTTCGGATGAAGATACTCGTCATCGATGCCGCTGCCGGCGGGATCGAGGGGGGGCTGCTTGCGGCAGCCCTCGCCGATCTGTCCGGCAGCACCGCCCCTCTCGCCTCCCTCGCCGGCATAATCGCCGCACACCCGGACGCCGGGTCCTTTTCCTGTACCGCGGACACCGTCCGGGTACGCGGGATTGCCGCAACCCGCCTCCGGACCGACGCCGGTTCGGGGGTGTCCCCCCCGGCAGGGGGACTGAAAGCGGCAGCAGCGGAAATTGCCGGAGAAACGGGATGTTCCGGGAGCGTGACGGAGCTTTCCGATGCCGTTTTTTCGGACCTTCTGGCAGCCGGGAAGGCGTATGCCCTGCCCGGACCGGCATGGCCGGAGACGGTCTATTCGGTTCTTGCACCTCTTCTCATGCTCGATAAAGGCGGTTTCTTCGACGGGCGGATCATCGGGACTCCCCCTGCCGTGGCTGATGGCGGGGATCCCTTCTCCGGTCCCCCGCCCGACATCCTGTGGCTCCTGTCGCGCAGGCATATTCCGTTTTCCTCTCCTCAGAATCGTCCCGTATCCACCAGTGCAGCCGGCGTCGCACTCTTTGCGCGTCTGGTGGATGAGGTGGCGCCCGTGCTTCCGGCACTCACGCCCGAAGGAGCCGGGTACGGGTGCGGCAGCGGTACGAATCCTCCGCTCCTCCGGGTGGTGAGCGGCGAGCGGGAAGCCCTGATCAGGGATCATGTCGTGCTCCTCGAAACCAATCTCGATGATCTTCCCGGCGAGGAGATAGGCTTTACCATCGAACGCCTGCTGGCAGCGGGAGCGGTCGATGTTTTCGTCACCCCCGGCATCGGAAAGAAAAACCGCCCGGTCCAGGTGCTCACTGTCATCACGGGCCATCACGACTACTCCCGGCTGCTCGCCCTTCTCATGGAAGAGACAGGAACCCTCGGTGTGCGTATCCGAGATACTCCCCGGCTGGTCGCTGAGCGGGTGCGGGAGACACGGACAATGACATTTCTCGGACGGACATTTCCTGTCCGGGTCAAAACGTCGCGGGCGGGTGGTGCCGTTATCGGGAAAAAGCCGGAATATGAAGATTTACGAAAGGCTGCGCTCGAACTAAACGCCCCGCTCAGGAAAATCCGGCGGCTGGCAGAGGAGCAGCTGAAGGAATCCGGCGACGAGGGCGGGGACCGTCCGGTGTGGTAAAGAGGGGCTCACGGCGGCACCGGCAGGAACCGCATCTCCGCCGCCCAGTATACCCTGATTGGGGAGCGGGCCGTGCCGTGCCATTTTCTTATAGACAGATGACTTTTCTTTTTTCAAATCAGGCGGAACGTGATGACGTCCGGGGCAGATATTCTCACGGGAATGAGCAAACACCGCATCGAAGCGCTCAGCGACGGCATTTATGCCATTGCATTCACTCTCGCCATGCTGAACATCGGTGTCGGAGATCTCGCGGGAGGTACGCCGGCCGGCACGCTCCACCCCGGCCTGTTCGGCCTGGCTCCCCAGATGCTCCATTACGCCATCGCGTTTTTCACGCCGGGTGCGTTCTGGATCGGGCATACGCAGCAGTTTCATTCCGTCCGTCAGGTCGACCGCGGCTTTCTCTGGTGGAATATCCTCTCCCTCCTCTGCGTCGGCCTGCTCCCGTTCTCCACGTCCCTTGTCGGGGATTATTCGTCCTCCCCCTATGCGGTATCGGTCTTCGCCCTCAACATGTGCGCCATCGGTTCGTTCAACGCGCTCGGCTGGCGGCATGCCCTTGCGGTCCCGCTCACGGATCCGGAGAGGGATGCGGACCGGGCGGCCGGATCGCTCCGGCGGACGCTGGTAATCCCCGTTCTTTCCCTCGCGGTCATAGGCGTGGCTTTTGTCGCCTCTTCCTATGCCACGCTTGTCTACCTCGCAGCGCCGCTCGTGCTTGCGAGGCTGAGGCGGTGATCCGGCGGGTTACCCCTTCTGAAAAATCCGTGTCCCGATCCGTGCCGCATAGCGATTCGTGACAGAGGCTCCGAGTGCGGTAACGGCAATGACTGCCGCAAGGAAAAGCCAGTGCTCAGCTCCGATTGCGTCGACAGCGAGGCGGACGATCAGGTTGAGAGGATTATAGGGGAGTGCGAGCACGAAGAGGATGACGACCACCAGTGCCGTGGAGAAGATGAACTGGGCGTTTGTCCGGTCCCGGTAGTGGAGCGCTGTGACCGCACCGAGCAGGATCATCGCCATCGAACCGGCGGTGACATGCAGGAGAATCGGGACGGCATTCGCTATCGCGATGCCGTTTACCGTCAGGAGGAGGAGCCATGCACCCGACTGGACGGGGACGATGGCAAGGCACGCGGCGACTTTCCCCCAGATCATCTCGGTAAAGGTCACCGGTGTGGACATAAGCGTCTCGAGCGTGTCGTGCTGGTACTCCTCCGTGATCAGGTCGATGATCAGGGCCGACGATATGATGGCGGGCATAAAGACGAGGAGCGGTATGAGGAGCCCGTAAACGAATTCATAGAAGTTGCTGCCGGGTTCGGACGGCGGGAAATCGAGCGGGAACGGCTGCACGTCAAGCCGGAAAGCCCGGATCTCCCGGAGATCGCTTTCGTACGCGAGGAAGACCTCCTTGAGTTTGACATTGATGACGGTCGACTGGATGTCGTTCTGGATGGTATAGAGTGTTATTTTAATTGGATCGTCCGCATCCGGCGCCGTTTCCGGGGCCCACACGACCGCGCTGAGCTTGCGTTCGCCGAGCGCCGTGACGGCCGTGTCGAGATCCATCTCGTACACGATGAGGTCATCGCGTGCCGTCAGGTAATCGACGAGCAGGCTGTCTTCGCCGGTATAGGCGATGGGATACCTGATTGTCGAGAGCCTTCCCACCGAGTCGGGATCGTACATGGACGCAAGACCCACCATCAGGAACGTGGAGAACATGGCGATGAAGAGCTGGAGCAGTATCGCAAGAATAATTGTTTTTTCGCTATACAGCCCTTTCAGTTCCTTTTTCGCAATGATCCCCGCGTGGCGTGCGTTCATCAGATCCACCCCAGTATGAACGAGAGGTTATAGAGCGTATGTACGACGGTTGCAGCGCAGAGTCCCGGGAGATATGCCCGCCGCCCCCAGGTCCGGAGCACAGCAGCGGTGGTAAGTATTCCGATGAAGTGGAGCGTTAAGGGTATCCAGAGTACCTGCAGGCTGGCAAACAGCACCGCCCCGAAGATGGAGTCCGAGATCTGCGCAAGCGTTGCGAACAGGAGCGCCTTTTCCCCGATGAGGAACCCCGCGGCCACTGCCGCCGATGCGGCGAGGACCCGCTTCCATGAGAAGAAATCCGGCACGTTCGCAACAAGCGTGTACACGCCGATCGATTTCGCCAGTTCCTCGATGAATGCCGCTGCAACGAGCAGCAGGATCAGCGACAGGGGCATCGGCAGGTTGAAGAGGAGCACCAGCAGCATCAGCTGCGCCATGAAAACGAAGGGAATGGAAAAGAGGCTGATGAGGAAGAGCGAGGTGTACGGGCGGGAGAGAGAGATGCCCGTCCCGATGAACTCGCGGATGCGGACGGTCAGGGTGTGAAGCGTGAAGAGGCGTTCCTCGGTGAAGTTGACGGTGCCGACATAGAAGAGCACGGCGCTCGTCAGCCAGAAGAGCGAGGTCGAGTACATATAGTCGAGAGCCGTAAATCCGTCGCCCTGCATCTGGAGGACGATCAGGGTGAGGGGCGAGATCAGGCTGATGACGTGAACGTTTGCGAAGATGCTCGGGAAGAAGAGGTACGATGTCGCGATGGTGGAGAAGAAGATGGAAATAAACGAGAGCTCCTTGAAGCTGCGTGCCACCATCCCGATGATGAGGGCATTTGCGAGGAAGAAGAGGATGACCGGCAGGAGCGGAAGGAGGATGATGAGGGGTGCGCCGTTTGCGAGTGCAAGTATCGCGGAGATGCCGAGCATGACCACGAGGTACGGGAGCCCTTTTCCCGCGATGATCTGCCACGCTTTGAGGGGTGTCGAGAGGAGAATCTCGCCCCGCCGCTCGACACGCTCGTTCATGACGCTCATCATGAAGAACTGGGATGTGAAGTAGAGGGGGAAGATGAAGACGAAGACGAGGATGATCGAGTCGAACGGCAGCGGCGGGGAGAGCTGGGACGGTGTCTTGAACATCCCGGGCCCTGTGTCGGGTGAGAGAATATCGCTGTACCGCGAAATCTGGCTGTCTGAGCCGGCAACCGCGATCAGCTCCCGCCTGAGGTCTTCCCGGGAAACATCAATCGTTGCCGAGGGGGGATCGATCGGGATCACCGGACCGTCCGGCACCGGCCGGCGCCGGCCGTAGAGTCCTGCGCCGACCGGCTGGCCGCCCTGGGTGGCGATGAAGTCCAGTTCGCTCTTCACCTCGAGCGTGTCGATCCAGAGCGGGTATGAAGCGAAGAGGTCCTCCTGCTGGTTGTATACAAACGCCTCGTACCGGGTGTAGTCCCGGGAGAGCGCACGGAGTGCGGACCGTCCCTTCTCGGTGGAGGGGGCGGACACCCTGCCGTCGATGATGACGAGATCGAAGCTCGCCCGTACCACCGTCAGGGTGGCGGCGTCGGCCCGGTACACGGCGAATCTCTCGTCACCGGCAAAAATGCGGGCGACACCGGGATCGTCGACCCCCAGGTCGTACATGCCGTCCTGCAGGTGGACCCCGCTCTGCGATGCGAATCCTGTCACCGCCACGAGCAGCACGAAAAGGGCGATGGCGATCGGCAGCACATCGCGGCTCATCGTAGTGATTGAGCGTGCGATTTCCCATCGGGCAATCGTCCAGACAGCAAGCAGCGTTTCGCGCATAAAGGTATTCGTGCTGTTGGGGGTACAGGTATTTAGTCATTGAGGTTTTCGGTGAAAAAAACCCCCGGTACTGCCCGGTACCGGAAAAAAGCCCGGTACCGGCGTTGCACGAAACTGTTATGTACGGTCGCGTGCGAGTTACACACGACGAGTATGATCCACGCCCGCTCGCTTGTGAAAAAATACAACGGGGCTGCCGCCCTCGACGGCGTCAGTTTCGACCTCGAGGAGCACGGGATATTCGGCGTGATCGGGCACAACGGTGCGGGGAAGACGACCCTCCTGAAAATTCTCGCCGGCCTGATGGCGCCCACGTCGGGGACCTACCACATCGACAGCATCGACGTCGTCGCCCATCCGGACGTCCTGAAAGAGAAACTGGGGTATCTCCCCGAGGAGTCGAGGCTCTACGAGACCATGACGGTCGACGGGTACCTCACCTTTTTCGGCGAGATTTACGGCCTCGACCATGCAACGATTGCCGAGAGGTCCGACATCCTCCTCTCCTCCCTCTCCCTCGAGGCGGGCGGAAAACGGATCGGAGAGCTCTCGAAGGGAATGCGCCGGAAAGTGGCGATCGCCCGCTCGCTGATTCACGAACCCTCTCTCTTGATCTACGACGAACCGACATCAGGGCTTGATCCGATGACATCCCGGTATATCAGCGAGTACCTCCGGGATCTCCGCACGCGGCAGAAGAAGACGATCGTGCTCTCAGCCCACAACCTCTATCAGGTGGAGGAGATCTGCGACAAAGTCATGATTCTGCGGCGGGGAAAGGAGGTCGCGTTCGGGACCATGGACGAACTCCGGGAGACGTTCGGTACCCTGACCTACGAGATCCACTTCACGATGGACGACACCCGCTGCCTCACGGGTGTTCTGGAATACCGCGAGGAGCACGGGGCGTACGTCGCCGTCGTGCATGACGTCGACGCACTCAACGAGGTGACCGCCTGCATTGCTGAAGGCAACGGCAGGGTGAAAAAGATAGAGTCAAAGTACCCGAGCCTCGAGGAGATGCTCGTGAAGATTGGCAAATGAGGGTGGAACATTTTTATGAAACGGGCCTGAAGGGAATTGAACCCCTGGCCTACGGATTAAGAGTCCGTCGCTCTGCCTGACTAAGCTACAGGCCCATTAAAATGACTCACAAACATTGTATTAGCTAAAGAATAAACCTTTCGTATTGGAATTTTCATCATCTGAACTTTAATATGCTGATACGGTACACGTGATCAGTATGCCTGATCCGTCTCCGAATGGAGCTACACCAAAAATCAAATATATCATACTCGGGTGTGGGAGCATCGGGTACAACGTCGTGGACGAACTCCTGAAGGAAACGGAAGACATCCTCATCATCGACCACGATGATAAGCGGGTCGAAGACCTGCTGGATCAAAAATACGAGGCGATATCGCGCGACCTCAGGGATCCTGCCCTGCTTGACGGGCTGCCGGTTCCGGGTGTCGTGTTCGTCCTCTCCAGCGATAAGGAGGCAAACCTCGCCGCCGTCAAGACCATCAAGGAGAAGTACCCCTCCACGTACGTCATCGCCCGTGCCCTGGACCCGGTCAGCGTCGGGCTGCTGGAGCAGGCGGGTGCCGATATCGTGCTCTATCCGCAGGAAGTCATCGCCAGAACCGCGGTGCACCATATCAGAAAACTGCGGTCGTCACGGCTGGCACGGCGCCTCTACAATATTCTTGCCGCGTGGGAAGGGACGCTCGGGATCGTCACCCATACAAATCCCGACCCGGACGCCATCTCAAGCGCCATGGCACTCTGTTCGATTGCAAAGGACGCGACCGACGGCAGGATCGAGTGCCGCATCTTTTATGACGGCAATATCGGGCATCAGGAGAACCGGGCGTTTGTAAACCTTCTCGATATCAAGATGGAGCGCCTGACTCCGGATGCGCTCGCAGAATGCGGCCATATCGCGCTGGTGGACGCACCCGCCCCGGGCGTCAACAACGCCCTCGACAAGGACTCCCACATCAGCATCATCATCGACCACCACCATAACGGGGATGCCGTCCCGAACGCCGACTTTTTTGATATCCGCCCCGGCCTGGGCGCCACGGCGAGCATTTTCACGCAGTACCTGCAGGAGCTCGATATCCCGGTCGAGAAAAACGTTGCAACAGCGCTTCTGTACGGGATAAAGGCGGATACTCGTGACTTCTCCCGGAACACCACCCCCTCGGACCTGCATTTTGCCGCATTCCTCCTGCCGCTGACCGACGCCGAACTGCTCGGCCGCATCACCTCGCCCTCGATGGGGCAGGAGACGCTCGATGTGCTCGGGAATGCGATCAGGAACCGCAGGATCCGGAACGGGTATCTCTTCTCCAACATCGGGTATGTGCGCAACCGGGATGCAGTGCCGCAGGCAGCGGACCTCCTCATCAATCTCGAAGGGGTGAACACGGCGCTTGTCTACGGCATCACCGATGCGGCCATCACCCTCTCCGCCCGCAACAAGGACATCAGGCTGCACATCGGAAACGTCATGCACGAAGCCTTCTCCGACATCGGCGAAGGGGGCGGCCATGCCACGATGGCGGCGGCGGTCATTCCTCTCGCCATCTTTTCCATGGTGAAAAACAAGGAAGAGCTCCTTTCACTGGTCATCGATCCGATCCTCAGGAAGTTCATGAAACTGGTGGGAATCGAGGACGAGGAAGCGAATGAGGTTTGAGGAATGGGAGCCGCATTACACTGCCATCCTCGATTATTTCGGGTTTGACCGGGAGGACGACGAGGAGGCGGCACGGGTGCTCGCAGCCCTCGCTCCCCGTGACGACCGCTCCCTTCTTACCGCCCTGTGCCGGGGGCGAGACGTCACCGTCTGCGGAAACGCCCCGTGCCTTTCCGGCGAACTCCCGGAGATCAACGGCACGGTCTTCGCCGCCGACGCCGCCGCGGGCGTGCTGTACGCCCACGGCATCCGTCCCGATGCGGTCTTTACGGATCTCGACGGCGCCACGGACGTTTTTTGCGAGATGAACCGGAAAGGTACCGTCATGGTCGTGCATGCCCACGGCGACAATATCCGCCTTCTCACCCACTGGGTGCCGCGATTCGACGGGCCGTTTGTCGCCACGACGCAGGCACGGCCCCTTCCCGGCGTCCATAACTTCGGCGGGTTTACGGACGGCGACCGTGCGGTCTTTGCCGCACACGCACTCGGTGCCCGCTCCGTCTCCATCATCGGGTTCGACTGCGACGATCCCGGGGTCGATCCTGTCAAGCGCGGCAAACTCTCCTGGGCACGGCGCCTGCTGGGGCTCCTCGGCCATGACCTCTGACGCGATCATCATCGACGGGTACGTGGACGAACCCGCCTGTTTCGGGGTTCCGCCCTACCTCTCCCCCTATATCAGGTATGCGGCGGGCGTTCTTCTCGAGCACGGGTACACCGTGTCATATGTCACCATCGACACCCTTCGTGACGATCCCGCCCGCATTGCCCGCCTCGATGCGGCATCGCTCGTCCTCCTGATCGCGGGCGTGACCGTCCCCGGGAAGTACCTCGGGGGCACTCCCGCTTCGCTCACGGAGATCCGCCAGATCGGGAGTATGCTCCGGCACCCGGTGAGTGTTATCGGCGGTCCCATCTCCTTCGGTTACGCACGCGGTGGCGGCGAGAAGGCGGTCAGGCAGGCCGTATCCGGGTTCGACGCCGTGCTCGGGGGAGAGGTGGCGTCATCGCTCGACGCCCTGCTGCAGGAGAAAGACGCGCCCGGAGGCATCGATTACCGCACCATCGACCGGTGGAGCGTGCTCGGGAGCGGCATCGTGCGGCAGCACCCGTCGTTTCCTCACGTCATGTGCGAACTCGAGACCGCCCGGGGCTGCTCCCGCGTCGTTGCCGGCGGTTGCTCCTTCTGCACCGAACCGCTCTACGGTCCTCCCCGGTACAGGTCGGTTGCGGGTGTCTCCGGGGAAGTGGCGGCCCTTGCGGCAGCCGGAGCGGTTCATTTCCGCCTCGGCCGCCAGCCGGATCTCCTCGCGTTCGGGACGGGCGCGGGCGAATTCCCGAAGCCGCGTCCCGATCTCCTCGACACGCTGTTCACCGGCATCCGAGCGGCGGCACCGGGCCTGAAAACACTGCATATCGATAACATCAATCCGGGCACGATCGCCCGCCACGAGGAGGCCGCCCGCGACGCCCTGCAGGCGATCGTGAGCGGGCACACGCCG
This sequence comes from Methanoculleus sp. SDB, assembly GCA_001412355.1. Lineage (NCBI taxonomy): Archaea > Methanobacteriati > Methanobacteriota > Methanomicrobia > Methanomicrobiales > Methanomicrobiaceae > Methanoculleus > Methanoculleus sp. SDB. Next base: position 30,327 of record LKUD01000038.1, on the reverse strand, counting down.
GGCGATACCGCAGCGTTTGGTATGGAGACCGCCGATACGGCTGTGATACGGGCAAACAACCTCAAGGCCTCTCCCGAACAGGTGTTCCGTGCGATAGAGATCGTAAACGACGTCGGTGCAGGACGGCGTGATGGTGTCCCCGACCTGCTTCCCGGCCTGAATTTTATCATCGGCCTTGCCGGGGAGACACCGGCGACCTTCGACGCGAACCAGGCCTTTCTCGACCGTGTGCTTGCGGCGGGGCTGCTCGTGCGACGGGTGAATATCAGGCAGCTGATGCCGTTTGAAGGCACGCCTGCGTATGACGACAACATGCTGGGCAGGCATGCGGCACGGTTTAAGCAGTGGAAGGAGCACGTGCGGAAGAACTTCGACGCACCGATGCTACGGGCCGTCTTTCCGGAAGGGACCGTGCTTTGCGACGTCATCATTGAGGAGTCCGGGACGCCCTCGTTCGGGCGCCAGATGGGATCGTACCCGATTCTCGCAGGCTTCCCCCTTCATCTCGGAAAAAAAACGGTGACGAATGCGGTCGTCGTCGGCTGGGGGATGCGGTCCGTCACGGTACTTCCCTGCCCGGTGGATGTGAATGCGCTGCCGCAGTCGACCCTGAAATGGCTGCCCGGCGTCGGCAGGAAAAAGGCGGCGAAAATCGCCTCGAAGAGGCCGTTTCTGACCCTCGAGGAATTCCGTGCGGTTGCCGGCCCGTCACCGATCGCGGATCTGCTCGCCTTTACGCTTCCTTGAGCTCCATCACCCGCAGAATATCGGTCCGCGTGACGATGCCGACCAGCACGCCATCCCGTACCACCGGCACGCGGCCGATGTCCTTCATCGACATCAGCTTCAATGCGTCGGTGAGCGGTGCGGTCGGGGGAAGGGACACGGTGTTTTTCGACATAATGTCACGCACCAGTTTTGCCTCGCGCTCAATCTTCGGGACGGCGTGCACGTCCGAGAGCGTGACCATTCCGACCAGCATGTCCTGCGCGACAACCGGAAATCCCATGTGATGGGATGTTTCCATCAGGGTGACGATCTCCTCGATCTGAAGATCGGGCGACACGGTGGTGACGGGGCTGCTCATCGCGTCGGCGATGGATACGTCCTGAAGGAGATAGTTGTATTTGACCATGAGCGATTCCTGCCCCGCGCCGATGTAGATGAAAAAGGCGATGATAATCAGGATGACGTTCCCGGCAAAAAAACCGAAAATTCCGAACATTATGGCAAATGCGCGCCCGATATCCGCCGCGATTTTTGTAGCCCGGTGGAGCGGCATCTTTTTTGCGAGCCATGCCCTGAGCACACGTCCGCCGTCCATGGGAAACGCGGGGAGCAGGTTGAAGGCGAAGAGGATGACGTTGAGGAGCCCAAGGTACCCGAATACGAAGAAGATGACGGCCGCGAGCGCCCTGTCGGGGATGATGGATTCCGCGGAGAGGGCGATGGCGCTCGAGATGATGCCGATCCCGAGGCTTGTCAGGGGACCGGCGAGCGCCATGGGCAGTTCCACCATCGGGTCGGGGATGCCCTCCTCCATCGATGCCACGCCGCCGAGGATGAGCAGGGTGATGCTGTTGATCTTCATGCCCTTCGAGCGGGCGACCATCGAGTGGGCGAGTTCGTGGAGCAGCACACCGGCAAACAGCCCGAGGGCGACGATCGTGCCCAGCACGTAGGGGGAGTACCCGGACGTGATGAGGCTCATGTCAAGCCCGGCGTAATCGATCCCGAAGATGCCCGTCAGCAGTTCGGTCGTGAGCTCGATCTGGCTGCCGATGATCCACGCAAACAGAGGGATGACGAGGAGGAACGTGAAGTGGAGGCGGATGGGGATGCCGAACAATCTTCCAATCTGAATGGACCCTTCCATGGTGAAAGATTATTTTTTTTACTTTTAAGTATATACCTTCAATCGATTACGATGAAGACGCAGATAACGGAGCTTTTTGGCATGCAGGTCTATACCGAGAAGGCAATCAGGATCGGCGAGATTGACGATGTCGTGCTTGATGTGGACGGGAAAAAGATCGATTCCCTCGCTGTCGGGAACCTCAACCCCGAACTCATGGAACTCAAGGGATTCCGCGGTGTCCGTATCCCGTACCGGACCATCCGCTCGATCGGGGATATTGTCATCGTCCGCCACCTCTCCGGAGCCTTTAAGCGAACAGGCGCTGAATAGGCCACGATTTTTTTTGAGGGCGGATGAAGCGGATTACAGGAGGGCCCGCCGCGGTCCCGATGGAGAAGAGAGAGCTTTATTCCCGTCTGGCAGTGTTTCCCCCTGTTTTTGTGCGGCTTGACGGACGGGCCTTCCACCGCCTCGCCCGCCTGCTGGATTTCGCGAAGCCGTTTGACGAAGGATTTTCGGATGCCATGTGCACCGTCTGCACCGCGCTCCTGCGGGAGAGCGGCATGAACCCGCTGTTTGCGTACACTTTTTCCGATGAAATCAGCCTGTTCTTCGATCGCCTGCCGTTCGACGGCCGGGTTGAGAAGATCGACTCGGTATGCGCTTCCTTCGCCGCAAGCGCCCTCGCTCTCGCGCTCGACGCTCCCGCTCCTCTCGCGTTCGATGCGCGCATCGTGGCCGTATCCCCGGAAACGGCGGTTGACTATCTCGCATTCCGGCAGCGCGAGGCATGGCGCAACCACTGCAACGCCTACTGCCAGTATGCGCTTATATCCGACGGAATGACGTCCCGGCAGGCGGCATCGGCACTGAAGGGCACCGGCTCTCCGGGAATGCACGAGATGATGTTCTCCCGCGGCATCAACCTCGCACAGACGCCCGCATGGGAACGGCGCGGCGTGCTGGTCTGCCGGGCCGCGGTGGAAAAAGAGGGATATAATCCCGTCACGGGGGAGACGGTCACTGTCACGCGCCGGCAAATCCGGGTAAACCGGGACCTCCCCCTGTTCTCGGAACCCGACGGAATCAGCCTGATCCGGTCACTGATGTGATGCGGCGGCGATCCCTATCGCCATCGGGATCCCCTCCACGTCCCAGTCGCGGACAAGCCCCCCCGTGACGACAGCCCCGCCGTCAGGGGCGCGGAGGGCAAGCGCGACAGCCCTGACCTCTTCGCGGATCTCATTTTCCCAGGTGCCCGAGAGCAGTCCGCGGACCCGGTCGTCGGCGATGGCGATATCGGCCGTGATGAAATCCTCGACTTTCAGGTCAAGCTGCCGGCGCATCTCCTGGATCCGGCGCATGACCTCCCGGGCGTACCCCTCGGCCTCGATATCGTCCGTGAGGGTCACGTCCACGTAGACCACGCCGCCCTCCATGGAAGCGGCGAATATCCGGTCGGGGAGCGACTCGGTGAACGTGAGCTGGTCGGCGGTGACGGTGAACTCGCCCACGTGCGCCTCGCCGGATGCATCAATCTGGGTTTTCAGGAGGTCCCCGTCCGCATTCTCGATAAGTCCCTTCACGAGCGGCCCCTGTTTCCCGAATTTCGGCCCGATCGCCCGCATCACGGGTTCGGCCTTCCAGCCGATCCGGTCCCAGCGGCCCCGGACAACCCGGACCGTGCGGCTGTTGGCACGGCTCTCGCAGAGATAGAGCAGCGTGGTCATTGCTTCGCCGACGGCGTCGTCGTCCGTCACGACAACGGTCTCTTGAACCGGCCACCGCAGTTTCCGCTTACCCGCCTGCCGGGCATTTGCCACCGCTTCGTCGAAGGACTGCACCACCCGCATCCGCGCTTCGAGCGCCTCGTCGATGAAGGAGGGTTCGCCGCGGCTCCATTCGAGCATGTGCACGCTCTCCGGGTCGGCGTCGGTCCGCAGGTTCCGGTAGATCTCCTCGCTGATGTGCGGCGTGAAGGGGGCGAGCAGCCGGACCAGCATCCGCATGACGGAATACATCGTTTCATAGGCGTGCCGTTTTTCGACCGAGTCTTCTTCGAGCCACATTCTCGGGCGGACGAGCTGGATGTACCAGCGCGAGATGTCCTCGAGCACCGACGTGATGAGCGCCCGGGTGGCCCGATGCAGGTTATACCCGTCGATCCCCTCCGAGACCTCCGCCGCGAGCGAGTGAATGCGCGAGATGATCCAGCGGTCTTCGTCGGGCATCGCCGCCAGGTGAGCACGCACGTAGTCGTCGTTCCACGTCCCGTCGCCCCCGGTTGCGGGCGCGAAGCCGTCGAGGATCATGTACGGGAGCGGGAAGCGGTAGACGTTCCAGAGGATATTGACGGCCCGGTTGACCGTCTTGACACCTTCCCAGTTGAACTTCAGGTCGTCCCACGGCGCACTTGCCGAGAGGATATAGAGCCGGAGCACGTCCACGCCGTACTGGTCGATGACACTTTCCGGCGAGACGACGTTCCCGAAACTCTTGCTCATCTTCCGCCCTTCCGCATCCAGCGCAAAGCCGTGCATCAGGACGTTTTTGTACGGCGCACGGTCGAACGCGATCGTCGAGGCGCCGAGCTGCGAGTAGAACCAGCCGCGGGTCTGGTCCTGTCCCTCCGTGATGAAGTCCGCGGGCCAGAGGTCTTCAAAGGCGGCTGTCTCCCCGGGGAACCGGAGCGTCGCCCATGACGCCATCGCGGAGTCGAACCAGACATCAAAGATGTCCTCGACCCGGTGCATCGTTCCCCCGCAGGCGCAGGGGACGGTCACTTCGTCGACGTACGGACGGTGCGGATCGGCAATCTCCGTGCCGCTTGCTTCGGTGAGGTCGGCGATGGTCGCAAAGGTCCTGTGCCGGTCGCACCGGTCGCACTGCCAGATTGGGATGGGGATCCCCCAGTACCGCTGCCGGGAGATGCACCAGTCGCGGGCTTCGGAGACGAAATCATGGAACCGGGCGCTTCCCGCCCACTCGGGGTACCAGGTTACGGCTTCGATCTCGGCGAGCATCTTCTCCTTGATCTTCGGGATCGGGATGAACCACTGTTCGGTGGAGATGGAGATGATCGGCGTTTTGCAGCGCCAGCAGTGGCCGTAGCGGTGGACGATCCGATCCGAGGCGAGGAGGTGGTCGCCGAGAGCGTCAAGCACGGCATCGTTTGCGTCGCGGACGTAGCTGCCTGCGAAGATGCCCGCCTCGTCCGTGAAGAGGCCGGCGCCGTCGACGGGGCAGAGGACGGTCAGCCCCTCCGCCTGCCCGACGAGGGAGTCTTCCCACCCGTGGCCCGGTGCGGTGTGGACCATTCCGGTGTTTTCGAGGGTCACGTGATCGGCGGCGACGACACGGTGCTCCACCGTCCGCTGGACGGGGACCGCCGCTGCGAGCGGGGAGTCGTACACCATCCCGACCATCTCCGCACCGGTGACCGTCGCGAGGACGGTGTAGTCACGGTACCGCCCCTTCCGGAGCACATCCTCCACCAGCTCTTCGGCAATCCACAGGATCTCTTCGCGGTCTCCCTTCACCGCGTTCACCCGGGCGTACACGAAGTCCTCGCTCACCGCGACGGCGACGTTGGCGGGGAGTGTCCAGGGCGTCGTGGTCCAGATGACAAGGTACTCGTTGTCACGGCCGCGGAGGGGGAACTTGACGTAGATTGAGGGATCTTCTTCGTCCCAGTACTCGACCTCTGAGTCGGCGATGGCGGTCTCGCACCGGGGGCAGAGGTTCACCACCCGGTAGCCCTGTTCGAGGAGCCCCTTCTCGTCCGCCTTTGCAAGTGTCCACCATGCCGCCTCGATGTACTCCGGCTTCACGGTCTCGTAGGGATCGTCGAAGTCCATCCAGACGCCGAGCGCTTTGAACTGCTCGCTCATGATGTCCTTGTGGGTGAGCGCGAAGGTCTTGCACTTCTCGATGAACGCGGCGATGCCGTATTCCTCGATATCCTTTTTTGAAGCGAATCCGAGCTCCTGTTCGACCCTGACCTCGATGGGAAGGCCGTGCATGTCGTACCCGGCCCGGTCGATCACATTCCTGCCGCACATGCGCTCGTACCGGAGGATGCAGTCCTTGATGATCTTGTTCCACGCGGTGCCGAGATGGATGTAGCCGGTCGTATACGGCGGTCCGTCCACGAAAAAGAACGGTTTTCCACCGGCCCGCAGCGTTTTCACCTTTTTGTACACGTCTTCAGCAGCCCAGTACTCCTGGACCGCGCTCTCCACCCCGCGGGCGGTATAGTTGCTGGTGACCTCCTTCACCTGAATCCCTCAACAGTGGAGAAGAATAGGCGGTCTGCAGTGATAGTATTTGTGAGCAGGAACGGCGTGGTGCGGATTCCCGATCTCTTTTTCCTGCTTTGGTCCCTTCTCTCATCCATGCAGATTGCGGTCATCGGTGCGTCGGAGTGCACCGGGGATGAGGCGGAGGCGGCGGAGACGGCGGGGTACCTGCTTGCCGGAAACCACGCAGTCCTGCTCTCCGGGGGGCGGGGCGGTGTGATGGAAGCGTCGTGCCGGGGGGCACGGGAAGCGGGCGGCGTGACGGTCGGCATCCTCCCCGGGCGCGACACGGGCAATCCGCACCTTGATGTCGTGATAAAAAGCGGGCTCGGCATCGCCCGGAATGCCGTCCTCGTCTCCTCCGCCGATGCGGTCATTGCCGTGGGCGGGGGCCACGGCACCCTCTCGGAGATTGGCATGGCGCTGAAGCTCGGCATTCCGGTCTTCACCGTCGGTTCGTGGGATATTCCGGGGGTGTTTCCCTGTACCACCCCCGAAGAGGCGGTGCTTATGGCAGTCCGCGCCGCACGCCTGTCTCCCTGACGTCGTACCCGCCGAGGGTCGTGAGCGTCTTTTTAAAGGATTCGGAGGAGACGCAGTCGAAGAGTGCGGCAAGTCCCGGGTCGTCCCGGAGCGTGCTTTTTCTCGCCACCAGTTCATAGCGCTCCGTGCCGACGGGCACAAATGGAAGCCCGAGAGCCTTCGCGGCACTGTAGACGCAGACGCCCATATCCGCCTCTCCCGTCTGTACTGCAAGCGCAACGGCGAGGTGGGTGGTATATTCGCGATCGTAGCCGGCGATGGCCGAGCTGTCGATGCCCCGCTCCCGGAGGAGATGGTCGAGCAGCATCCGCGTTCCCGATCCCTTCTGGCGGTTGGCGAACGTATGTGCCGGAATGTCCTCAAGCGCGAGCCCCTCGCGCGAGACGACTCCCTGCTGCCGCTCCGCGACGCAGAGCAGCACGAGCTCTTCGTTGGGGAGGTATTTCCGGAGGTACGGGATGTTGTAGTCGCCGTCCGCCCCGAGGAGGTGCATCGGCGCCGCATGGCACTCGCCCTTTTTCAGGGTGAGGAGCCCCCCCATGCTCCCGGTGTGGGTGGCGTGCATGGCAACGCCCTGCCGCCGTGCCATGTCGGCGAGGTAATCGAGTGCCGGGTCGTGGCTGCCGGTGATGAGGAGCGACTCCTCCGCGCTTTCGCGGGGGACGAGGAGCGACGCCCGGATTTCGTCGCCGGCCATGGCACCCTCCGCGTTCCTCCCGATGGTGAGGTACGCGTTTGCCCGCACCCCGCTCATCTGCACCCCCGCGCCGCGGGACTGCGGCACGGCCACCCAGCCGCCGCCGATCCGGCCGACGGAGAGCAGCACGAACTCGTCCGTGCCGATATCGGAATGGAGGGTCGTGGTCAGCCGTGCGGAAACCGTTTCCCGTGCGGGCGGGCGGAAGCCGTACATGCCGAGGAGCGGCTCCATGAGCTCCCTGAGGATGGTCGCGCAGGCAAGCGGATATCCGGGCATTCCGATGACGGGTTTTCCCCCGATCTGTCCGATGATGACGGGTTTTGCGGGTTTGATGGCAATGCCGTGGACGAGCACCCCGCCGAGCTCGCCGATGATGCCTGCGGTATAGTCCCGCGTGCCCTTCGACGATCCGGCGGAGATAACGAGAATGTCGTTTTCCCGGATGCCGCGCTCCACCGCCGCACGAATCAGAGCGGGTTCGTCGGGAGTGATGGGATAGTGTACGCACCGGGCACCGAGCCCCTGCAGGTGAGCAGCCGCCATGTGCATGTTGCTCTCCACCGCCTGGCCGGGCGCGGGCAGCGTGCCGAGGGGCACCAGTTCGTTGCCGGTGGGAATCAGGCCGATCGAGACGTCGAGCACCTCCACGCGGTCGATACCGTACGCGGCGAGCGCACCGATGTCGAACGGACGGATGCGGTGAAGGGACGGCAGGATCATCTCCGACTCGCCGATGTCCTCGCCGACCGGGCGGACATGCTGCCAGGGGCTCGCCGCCGCACGGATCACGTACCCGCTCTGTTCGGTGTGGACGTCTTCGATCATGATCACCGCATCGTAGCCTTCCGGGATCACATTGCCGGTATTGACCCGGACCGCATCGGAGAGCGTGACGGGATGCTGTTCGCTCGCCCCGTGCGTATCGGCAGCCCGGACCGCGATGCCGTCCATCGCGGAGAGGTGGCGCGGAGGGACCGAGATGCGGGAGAAGATAGGCGTTGCGGTGATGCGTCCCGCGGCCGAAGCGAGCGGTACCTCCGCGATGCGGGGGATGCAGGGAAACGTCTCCTTCATCACGCCGATCGCGTCGTCGAGGGGCGTGAGGGCGAGGTAGCGCGTCACCACAGGTGCACCTCCACGCGCTCGCCGGGCTCCAGCCCTTCGCGGCCGGCGGGCACGATCACCATGCCGTCACTCTGCACGAGCGTATTGAGAAGGCCCGACTTGCCGAAGACCGGTACCACCGTATCTCCCTCGAACCGTACCCTGACATAGTCCTGCCGCCCTTTTGCAGACGGGATGTTCTGGGCCAGCACCGAGGGCACCGTCCTGTCCCGGCCGGTCTCCCCGGTCGTCGCCGCCATGAGGGGCGTGCCGATCGCATGGAGCACCACGAACGCGGATGCCGGGTGTCCGGGCAGGCCGATGACCGGTTTTCCGGCTGCCGTGCCGATGATCGTGGGTTTTCCGGGTGCGATGGCGATGCCGTGAATGAGCACCTCCCCGAACCGGGCGATCGTGTCGGCGCACATGTCACGGTCGTCCTTCGAGCTCCCCCCGGAGAGGAGGACGATATCGCATTCCGCCACCGCCCGTTCGAGAGCCGCGGCGAGGGAATCGCGGTCGTCTCTTACGATGCCGTACCTGACCGGAATGCCGCCCTTCTCCTCCACGAAACCGCTGCAGAGATAGGTGTTCGCATCCCGCACCTCTCCGGGGCCGGGCACGGCTGCTACGGGCACCAGTTCGTTGCCGGTCGAAATGATCCCGACTTTCGGGGGTACGGCCACGGTGACCCGGTCGCAGCCTGCCGCGGCAAGCACGCCCAGGCCCCGTGCACCGATCCGGGTGCCCGCGGGCAGCACCACGCCTCCTTCCGGGTAATCCTCACCCCTCCGAATGATATTTTCGCCCGGTGCAACGGGTTTTCTGATCAGCACCTCGTCACCCACGGCTTCCGTGTATTCGATCATGGCGGCGGCATCGGCCCCCGCGGGAAGCACGCCCCCCGTCGGGATATACCGGCACTCGCCGGATCTGACCGGGAGGTCTCCCGGCACCCCCATCGCAATCCTTCCGGTGCAGGTGAGCATCGCGGGCATCGCCTCGCCGGCACCCTGCGTATCGGAGGCGATCACCGCGTAGCCGTCGACGACCGAGCGGGCAAAACCCGGAATGTCCCCGGGCGCCTGCACGTCACGGCAAAGGATACGTCCGCGTGCGTCCGCGACCGGAACGGTTTCGCAGCCGGCAGGGACTGCAATCTTCCGGACGGCACGGATCGCGTCGCTGACGGGGACGACCCGGAGGAAGATGCTCATCTGAAACAGCCCAGCTGGCAGCCCCGGATCTTAATCTTCGGGTCCGCCGTGTTGCAGTATTTTGCGATGTGCATCTTTGGAATATCGTATTCTTCGGCGATTTTAAATGCCTGCGGACAGGTGATCTGCGTGGTTATTCCACTCTCCTCGAATGCTTTCCTGATTTTTTCTGTGTCCATGATATACTGTCACGCTGTGGTAAAATATGGTTTACCCTGCTGTTTTGTCAACGGATTGGACGGCTCGCCGGCCGGGTGCCCGAAGATGTAAAGCAGATCCCCGGGCAATACTAATCTGTTTCCCGATGCCTGCCTGCCGGAATCTTCCCGCGGTGCGGCAACGGTCTGGTTCCCCCGCGAGATGACAACCATGCAGATTGCCCTTATCAATTCGGCGCAGGACCCGGCAGGGGCCGCGATCCGGGCCCGCCTGCTCGACGTGCTTGAGAATCCCGGCGCAGAACCGGTCGTTCACGCCGGAAACCGTTTTGTCTTTCTGGAAACCGGGGGGCGGCTGATTTACGAGGAGGGTCTCGACGAGCGGATCGCTGCAGACGTCTTCATCTTCATCTCCCGGCACACGAGCATACAGGCGGTGCCCGCCCTCACGGTCCATGTAACGGGCAACATTACCACCGCGGACTACGGGGGGGCGCCGCGATCGCTTGCCCGGGCGGCACCCGCATGGATGCATGCGATTCTGAACAATCTCCCCGCGGCCGCTCCGGAAGGATACCGGGTCTCCTACGAGGTGACCCATCACGGCCCGTCCGACATCATGACGCCGTCCCTGTTCGTGGAAATCGGAAGCACGGAAAAGGAGTGGCGCGATCCCGCGGCAGCGGACGCAGTTGCGCACAGCATTCTCGCCGCAGATCCCACCGGGACGATTCCTTTTGTGGGCTTCGGAGGAAACCATTATGCGGCCCGCCAGACGAGCATCGCGCTCTCGTCGCGGGCAGCGTTCGGCCACATTGCACATTCCCGGCAGGCGGAGGAGATCGATCGCGGGATGGTGCGGCTGATGCGTGACAGGACCGGTGCGGTTGCGGCGTATATCGACCGGAAAGCCGTTTCCAGAGCGGTATTCCGGAGGCTTGAGTCGCTCTGCACGGAGGAGGGGCTGGTATGCCTGAGCGAGAGTGAGATTCTCGGGATCGGAGCTCTCGAATGGGACGCATACAGCGCGTTACGGGCGTGTGTCGAAAAAATGGTGCCGGGAGCGCGTCTGCATACCAATGCCCTCTCGGGGGCGGGAACGCCTGTGATCGTCGATATTGACCCGATTCTCCTCGGAGAAGCGCTGAAATCCGATCAAAAGCGTTTTCTGGAGATGCTTTCGGAAATTCCTGCAGGCCACCTCATCCCGGAGGGGGGCATCATGCTTCCCCGGTTTCTCACATTCAGGGAGCATCGATCACGGATAATACATGATTTAATAACGTCCTGCGTAAAAATCATTATCAGTAGTGAAAACACTGCAGTCGAGGGCGACCGCCTCATCATCCGGCGTGTACGCTTTGACCCCCGGAAGGCGCGCGAAGCGGGGGTCACCGCCGGACCGCTGTTCGGCAGGCTTGCGGAGGGCGTTTCCGTTGACATCGGCGGAACGACCGTCACACCCGAGATGGTTTCGACATGCAGTGAGAGCATAATCCGTGTCCCGGGACTGGAGAGATATTTATGAAATCGATTGTGGAAGAGGCACTAACACGGGCGAATGATATGATCGTGGACGGACCACAGTATGACCAGGAGCTCGAGGAGATCCTGAAGGAACTGCAGACCCAGATCGCCGTCATCGGCTGCGGCGGGAGCGGATCCAACACCATCAGCCGCATGTCCGAGGAGGGCATCCACGGCGCGAAGCTCATCGCCATCAATACCGATGCCCAGCATCTTATCAGGGCGCAGGCCGACAGGAGAATCCTTATCGGAAAGCAGCGCACCCGGGGTCTCGGGGCCGGCTCCATCCCGCAGGTGGGTGAAGAGGCCGCCCTTGAAAACGAGGTGGAGATCCACTCTGCCGTCGAGGGGTGCGACATGGTTTTCATTACGGCCGGTCTCGGAGGAGGGACGGGCACGGGGTCCGCCCCGATCATTGCCAAGGCGGCACGGGACGAGGGGGCCCTGACGATTGCGGTGGTGACACTCCCCTTTGTTGCGGAGGGTGCCATCAGGATGGAGAATGCCGAAGCCGGCCTCGAGCGGCTTCGCGATGTTGCCGACACGGTGATTGTGGTGCCCAACGATCGCCTGCTCGAAGTCGTGCCGCGCCTCCCGCTCTACGCCGCATTCAAGGTATCGGACGAAGTCCTGATGCGTGCGGTCAAGGGAATCACCGAACTGATCACGATGCCGGGTCTCGTGAACCTCGACTTTGCCGACGTCCGGACCGTCATGGAGCGCGGCGGCGTCGCCATGATCGGCATGGGCGAAAGCGACAGCGAAGACAAGGCGACCGACTCGGTCAAAAAAGCGCTCCGCTCCCCGCTCCTTGATGTCGATATCTCCGGTGCGACCGCCGCCCTCGTCAACGTCGTCGGCGGCCCGGACATGACGATGGCCGAGGCGGAAGGAGTCATCGAGGAAGTATACGAGCGCATCGATCCCACGGCACGGATTATCTGGGGTGCCCAGGTCGATCCCGATATGCAGCACAAGATGCGTACGATGCTCGTGGTCACCGGCGTCCGCTCCCCCCAGATCTACGGGCGGAGCGAGGGCGGAATGCGCCAGATGATGAAAGAATTCGATATCGATTTCCTGAAGTGAACGAATATGGCACTGAATTTAAAGCTGGAAGAGGAACTCTTCAAGAAATATATCCGCGTCCTGAAACTTGCACGGACACCGGCCCGCGACGAGTTCTCCAAGATCGCGATCGTTGCCGCTCTCGGCATCATGATCCTCGGTCTTGTGGGATTCATCGTCTATGAGCTGATGATCGTCCTCCCGAACTGATGACGATGACGGACATGAACGAATCCGAAAACAAGGTCTATGCGATAAAGACGACGGCGAAACAGGAGCGTACCGTCGCCGACAATATCGAAAAAGCGGTTCGCGAGCACAGCGAGATCCGGGTCTTCGCCGTTATGGTGCCCGACGAACTCAGGGGGTACGTGCTCGTGGAGAGCCCCGACGAGATCGCCCGGATTGAACAGCTCGTGGAAATGGTGCCTCATGCGCGGGCCGTCCTGCACGGCGACACTTCGTTCGGCGAGGTCCAGCACTTCCTCTCCCCGAAGCCCGTCGTCAGCGGGATCGAGGAGGGCACGATCGTCGAGCTGATCGCAGGTCCCTTCAAGGGCGAAAAAGCGGTCGTCAAACGTGTTGATACCGGAAAGGAAGAAATTACCGTGGAACTCTACGAGAGCATGGTGCCCATCCCCATCACGGTGCGGGGCGACAACGTGCGCGTCATCGACCGCCGCGATGACGACGCCTGATCCTTTTTTTCCGTCTCCCGATTTGAAACCTTTAAGTCCTCGCGCGCCGACCTAATCTAACCCAAGCTATGTACCCGTACGGGGAACGGCATGGAGATATACCATGGGAGAAGTGGTCGAGGTACTGGTTGCCGGCGGAAAGGCAACGGCGGGTCCCCCTCTGGGACCTGCCCTCGGACCCCTCGGAATTAACGTGAAGGCTGTTGTTGACGAGATCAACGCAAAAACAGCCGGGTTCAACGGCATGCAGGTGCCCGTCACCGTCGAGGTGGACGACAAGAAGAACTTCACGATTTCCGTCGGGATCCCCCCCACAACCGCACTCGTTATGAAGGAGTGTGGCATCACAAAGGGTTCAGCAGAACCCAATGTGCAGGTTGTGGGAGACCTTCCGCTCGAGGCCGCTGTCAGGATCGCCCGCATGAAGTTCGACGACATGCTCTCGTACGAAATCCGGACCGCCGTCAAGGAGGTCGTCGGAACGTGCGTGAGCCTCGGCGTCACGGTGGACGGGAAGAGGCCGAAAGAGCTCTTTCCGCTCATTGATGCAGGCGAATTCGACAGTATCCTGAATGCATAGAGTTGATGAAAACCCATAGAAGATCGAATAGGTCGCAGCACTATGGAGGTACACAATGGTAGAAAGGGCACAGATTCTTAAAGCCGTGAAAGCGGCGATAGACGGAGCGCCTGAACGGAAGTTCCAGGAGAGCGTGGATATCACGATCAACCTCAGGAACATCGACATGGCGCAGCCTAAAAACCGTATTGATGAAACGATGCTTCTACCGAACGGCACGGGCCGGACTGAAAAGATCGCCGTGCTCGGGAAAGGCGACATCACCACGCAGGCAAAGGAAGCGGGTGTCGAGCTGATCATCGGATCGGAGGAGATCGAACGTCTGGGCGGTGAGCCACGCGAGGCACGCAAGATTGCCGGAGAATACCGGTTCTTCCTTGCGGAAACAGCCGTGATGCCGCTTGTCGGCCGATGGCTGGGTCCCCGGCTCGGTCCCCGCGGCAAGATGCCGATGCCCATTACACCGGGCATGGATATCAGGCCGATTGTTGAGCGTCTCCGGAAGTCCGTCAAGTTCAGGACCCGGGACAAGAAAACGTTCCACGTGAAGGTGGGTACGACCGGCATGGACGCCGAACCGATTGCAGAGAACATCGATGCCGTCTTACGGCGTGTCGAATCCGTTCTCGAGAACGGGGCGATGAATATCCGCTCCGTCTATGTCAAGACGACCATGGGTCCTGCACACAGGGTGATGTAAATGGCATTATATACCACTCATTTACCGCAGTGGAAACGGGACGAAGTCGAGCTGATCAAGCAGTATGCAGGCGAATACGCGCTCGTAGGTCTTGTCGACCTCTACGGGATCCCCGCGAAGCAGATCCAGCAGATGCGCCGTGACATCCGCGGCACCGCCGTGCTGAAGATGACGCGGAACACGCTTATCGAGCACGCGTTTTCCGAGATGGGCGGCGAGATCGAACCGGTCTCGTCGTATCTCGACGGCCAGAGTGCGCTGATCTACACGAACGAAAACCCGTTCAGGCTGTTTAAGCGCCTTGAGCAGACCAAGACGAAGATGGTCGCAAAGCCGGGCGATGTCGCCCCTGAAGATGTCGTGATTTCGAAAGGGCCGACGAGTTTTAAGCCGGGCCCGATCGTGGGAGAACTTCAGCAGGCAGGCATTCCCGCCGCAATCGAAGGCGGCAAGGTCAAGATCCGCGAGACGAAGACGGTGGTGAAGAAGGGCGAGACGATCAGCAAGAAGATGGCCGACGTCCTCGCGAAACTCGACATCCGCCCGATCGACGTGGGTCTCAACCTGCAGGTCGCGTTCTACGACGGAAGCATGTACGAACCGTCCATGCTCGCCATCGACGAGTCGCTCTACTACGCAAACGTGGTGCTCGCAGCACAGCAGGCGTTCAACCTCTCCGTCAACGCAGCCATCCCGACGGCACAGACAATCGTGCCGATCATCGGAAAGGCGGCGATGGAGGCCCGGAACCTTGCGGTCGAGGCAAGCATCTACGAAAAGGACGTGGTCGACCTGATCATCGCACGGGCGTACCGTGAGATGCTCGCAGTCAGAAGTATCGTTGAAGGAAATTAATTCGAAACCATCATACAAACAAAGGTGAATAAAATGGAGTACATCTATGCAGCCCTTCTCCTGCACAACGCAGGCAAGGAAGTATCCGAGGAGTCCGTCAAGGCAGTCCTCGCAGCAGCCGGTATCGACGTCGAAGAAGCCCGCGTGAAGGCCCTCGTGGCCGCACTCGACGGTGTCAACATCGAGGAAGCCATCAGCAAGGCCGCCGCGGCCCCCGTCGCGGTCGCAGCCGCCCCCGCCGCAGCAGCACCCGCCGAGGCCGCTGTTGAGGAAGAGGAAGAGGAAGAAGAGAAGGAAGACGAGGAAGGCGGCATGGCCGGCCTCGGGGCCCTCTTCGGCTAAATTTTTTTGTTTTTTTGTAAGGGTTTTTTCCGGAGTTTCATCCTAAATATATTAGCTAGAATCTCTCATCGCGAATCTGATTTTATATTACTGGTTTAGTTGTGAACGTCAGATTCAGAAACTGGGATATAAGACTCCAATGCAACTCCCGAATAAATATAAACAATCCCAACAGATAGCCTGCTTGACTTTTCTTGGTCTTAATACCAATACACTAATACTTTCTAAAGATTGTGTCCATAAAAATTAAAATATGGAATCCTTTATAATCAGGATTTAGGGTCCCCACTTTTCCTTATGTCAGCCTCATCGATCATCCGATAGCAGAAATGGAGAATTGCATTTAGCTGCATTCTCATAATTGTCTTCCCTTCTTCAGTGGCATCATGGTACCATTTGAATGTTTCAAGACCGCGCTCGTGTTTAAATTTATTCTCAAATAAATCATGAATTGTATATAACAGGACTCCAAATCTTCTATTTACTTCACTATTTGAGCTATCGATTATGATCAACGGTTCTCCAAGGGGGAGCACTTTATTCCAACCAAAAGCCTTCCGTGATAGTTCACGGAATTGCCTTTCGTTGAGCCCTGTCTTCTTCATAATAAGATCTTGAATGGGATCAGTTGCAGAAATGATTATATCGTCTTCATGGCCTTTTTTCACACGTTTAATGTCTTTTTTCATTGGTTCTGGATATGTCTCAACCATTTTTTGATACAGCTCTCTCATATGCTTAAGAGAGTCAGATTCTTCTTCTTTTTTAATATAGTCAATTTTAATTTTTATTTCAGAAAGATCTGCCATATTTTTATTATGGATATCATCAATATGTCCTTTTAGAGGCAGTAGATAGTTAGGTTTTGGATAACTTCTCGGTTTTTTTTGTAATCCACCCTCTAATTTTTTCACTTCCTTTTTTGCTTTTGAAATATCGCCAGATTCTATCAAAGATTGAATGTTCTTTATTTTATCGGATTTTCCTCTGTCCACACGATATCTGTTAACATTTTCCCAAGAGGAAGCCTGATTTTTTATTTCATCGATAAATTCTTGTATTTTCCCGTGATTGTATTCAAAGTTATTTCGGGCAGCATTCTCTCTAATATCTTTGGAAACAATATGAATCTCTCCGTAATACCATTGATGATACGTGTCAGTAAAAAATTGTCTTAAGAAGTTTTCATCACCAATAGTAAATCCTTTCTTTTTAAATAATATTCCTGTTTTTGGATATTTTGCGTCTTTTCTCTGATTGGATGGCAATAACCATCCAACTGCAATAGGTTTGGAATTTTTATCTTTAAAGACTGGTTTAAGAATTTCCTCAAAATAACAATCACTCTCAAAAGGAGCTCTAAATATCTTCTCTCCATTGAAAGTTATATTTGCTTCTTTATATTGAACGAGGTTGTCAGTTAGCAATTTATTGATTTCTTCTGCAAATTTGAATTTTTTCTCATCGAATGGCGCTGGAACAACCTTTTGTAAGTAGCTTTTAATTTTATCTTTTTGAAAGAAACTTGATTGGGTGGATAAAATCGATTCTAATCGTATTTCAGTAAAATGAGTGTCTGCTAATGTTTCCTCTGTTTCTAAAGGCACTTTAAGGGGATCACTTATTGAGACTGACAATACTTCTAAAATAGGCTTATTACTCTCATAATATTCTCTTATTTTCTCATTATTTATTTCAATTCGGAATTTGGCTTTATTTCGCTCTTTAGTGATAATTACAAGTTGAAGGCACGCAGGAACACCACTCCATATTCCGATCCCCCTCCAACCTGCCATACTCTCGTCTTTTTCAGAGATTCCAATTGATAATGCTTGCTTGATTTTTACTATATCCATCCCTGAGCCGTCGTCTCGGATGATGAGATTCCGTCCTCCCATTTCGAGACGTATAGAGATATTATTTGCCTCATGATCAATCGCATTCTGGACATATTCTCGAATACAATTTAAATTACCGTCATATAATCCGCCAGTTATTGATTCTAATAGTTTTGCACCGATAACTTCATTAGTAAACTTCATATTGAATGTTTGTTTGCAAAAATATATATTTTTTTTATATACGTTGCTTATGATGTCGTGAGAACTTCTAAATATAAAATTCACGATTTTATTTTAAGGCTGCATCACAGCTTCAATAGTGGAGGCACCGGTGGTGCTTCTCAGTCCTTATTAAATCCTTCTTCCCTATCTCGTTCTGTCAATCAGGTAGATGACTGTTAAAATCAAAAACCTGAATCACTCCTGAAGACTCATAGACAAGGCAGATCATTCCTAGGTTTGCTTCATGTAAATAGTCAATATTGTTAAAGCCGATGTTTTTGATATCCCACAGGCATTCGGCTCCCGAAGAAGTCATTTTAAAAATTTTCCCCCGTTCTGCTTGCGGTTCAATAAAAAATCTGCGGTCACTTCAAGTTAATCGACTGGCCATCAATATAAATCATCTCCAAATTAAAGTGATATTAAGCGATTAAAGCATAATTGAGACAATTGGAGAGAATTTATTGGTTTTGAATGTAAATATTTTCTCTCTATCCAAAATTCAAAGTAATATTGCTAAATATTTGATAACTTCTCCGAAAGTTCTGCTAAAATTTTTTGTAAATAAGCTAACTGCTCATCATTCACGCCACCTTTTGACGGATGTGCAACGATATTTCTAATCTCGTTCACTTTATTAAACCATTCTAATTTTTTCTTTTTTGGATCATTTGCTTTGGCATTAATAGTATAGGTGTCCCCAAATAAATTCCAATTATCTGAAATGATTTCTTTCAAATCAATGAGATAAATATATTTTTCATATGCCTGACTATAATCTCCATCAGCATGAGCGCGGCCTTCCGCATCTTGTCGAATTTTACGTTTTACGCCATTTACCCACCACTGTTCAATATTTTCTCCAAATTCCTTTTTTAGTGTTAATATTACATTTTGGAGCGTTTCAATTTCTAACGTTGATGATATATCGTAAGCTTGAGCATTATTGGAAGTATCAGTACGTTCAATATATTCCGCAAATCCCTGAGGCTTAAATTTTGGATAGACTTTATTTATTTCAGTAACTAAAGCAAAAGTGCTATTTTTTACGCCACTTTCTCCAGTAGATCTTCTATAATCAAGAAGAATATGTGGGGGAGCATCTGCAAGATAATCAACTACTGGTTTGATATATTTTCCAATGTGTGGTTTTAATTTTTGACTGTTAAGATGCCTAACTTCAATTCCGTCAACATGTTCGAGATGGTATAATATCAAGCCCAATAGTTTTAAGGTAGATTTTATGCCTTGATTAGTCCGTAAATATCCACCTTCAGAATTTCCAAGTTCCCATTGTTTATTTACTTGCTCATTCTCTAAAAATAATGAATAATAATCACAAATTACATCCTTTGCATGTAGGCATGAAGACTCTAAATCTCCTTTAAAAAGAGGACCCTGACTAATGTATTTTTCTTTCTTGTTGAGAGTATATCCAATCAATTTTGATTTTTTTAATTCATCGTCTATTGTGGTTGGTGTAATATTTTTATCCCGGGAATTTCGACCACTTACATCTTTGATTCTATCTCTCAAGGGAGACTTAGGATCTGTATCTAATTTTTTTATAAGAACGGAATTCAAGGCTAATAACTGCTCATTTGGTTTATCAGAATTCCAATGTAAATTAGCATATAAGTCTGTTAAAAGATTCTTACTTACTTTAACCTGTTCTCCATTTATATCAACAAAAAGTTTTGATTGGAGATCTGGTTTTAAATTAATAAATGCAATGACTGGTAGTGTAGCTGTCTTTGCTTCGTCCAAATCGGAATACGCATATAGTCTATGTTGTCCGTCAATAATCCAGGCTGAACGATATCGATTAGGTAAGTGCAGAAGTCCTAATACTGCATTTTTACCAGCCATCCTTTTTGCAGGCTCAAATATTATCCCTCTTTCATTCTCAAGATTTATTACAATACTGGTGGGAAAAATTCCATTTTTTTCTTGAATGTATTCGGCAATCTTTTTCAGTCGTGTTTTATTTGCCATCCTTTGGTATGTATTTATAGAATCGTCGTTTGTTTTTCCGCGATGTGATAAATATCCAATTTTCAATAATATTTCTGGTTCGATAACAAATGAGTAAAATTCTGTTTTACCCATTTTTCCTTTGATTGCTGGCACCGGCTCAATCAAGTTAGGTATTTCTCTGTGAGGGAGCATATCAGCCAAGAATTGATATTTTGAGGAATTACCGAAATGTTTTGATAAAAGAGTATAGTATTCAACCATTGAATCGTCAATAACAGTAATTCCGGCCCCTTTTGCCCTTTCTTGATCATATTGATTAAGATCAATATTTTTAAGTGCCAAAATCCAGATTATTTTAAATCTTTGTTTATTACCTTTATTCTTAAAATGTGCAAATATTGTTTGTTCTATATAATGGCTAATGGCTTCTATTTCATGAATATCTTTTCCTAATGAGACTTTAGTATGAGGCTTTTCAGCAGCTTTACATTCAACTAAGCATATGCATTGCTCTTCACGAGCGAATATATCTATTTGTTTCTTTACCCCAGTGTCATATCTTGGTATGGAAAAATTTGAACTTTTATTCATTTCGGGAAAACCCATTCTATAAAAAATAGACCAAACTTGATCTTCAAAAGCAGAGCCAATATCTTTCTCTTTTTTTATTTTTGTACGATTTTTTGTACTCGTACCATATTTTATCCATCCTTGATCAAACCAGTCATCTAATTCTGCCTTTGGCACAATTTTTTTATCGGGATATTTATCGGATCTCTTCCGTGCTGTTTTACTTAATTCTTCACCTTTTTCCAATCCTTCAATATTTATACTTTGCAAGTCTATAGCTCTCAAATTTTTCCCCCTAAGATTAATAAAAAGCCTCAACTATAAAGTCTTTCCATTTCAAACAATAGGCATTAGATGCTTATTTTGAAGGATCCTTATTCAGAAAAATTTGTTCTAACAATAACTTATATGCATGTTTTGCTCCCTTTTTTCCTGCGAAAAACGCCATTGGTGATGTTTCGATATTCCAATCCATATTTCTAAGGAGATCAATAATATTCAATAAATTATTCTTATTTAACGGATCAATTTTCTTTTGTATACAATAATCAAAGACATCGGTTGTGAGATAATTGAAAGAATACACACCTATCGACTTTGTAATAATATATTCATTGTAAGTATCTTTTTCAAAAGCAAATGGGAAAATATCGCGTATTGTTTGCCAATAATTGGAGACAAATAATGTTTTTTCATAATCATCTAAAAGTTTGAAATTTTCATTATTTATATATAAATTTTTCAACGATGTTACAAATCCGTTAAGTTGAACAGGCTTTTTAAGTCCAGGAATACCACTTTGATTTATTAGTCCCTCAAGTGGGGCTCCTTCTTCGCACAATTTATTCGCAACCGGAACGACTTCTGTTCTCCATCGTTCTTTTTCAATAACAGGAATCCCCTCAATCCCGGCAATAATTGTTCGATATGCAAGCTCATCTTTCAATGAGGCATTTACACCTTTTTGAGTCTTATTTATTATGATGAAGAACGCTGTATCAATATCAATTGGCATCAAATTTGAAAGATTGGGGTTATCTTTCATGAGGTTATCAACAATTTTCTTTGTGTTGATCAATACAATTGGGACTTCAAATGTCAGCAATTTACGATAAAAATTCTCTAATTTTTTGTTTTCCTTGAATTTTCCCTTTTGTATTAAGTCTTTAAATTCATTAAAAAGGGCCGCAAAACCTCCAGTTCTTTGTTGACCATCTAGTAATGAAATTGTACCAGGTAGTATTGGAAGTCTTAATGTGCCAATGTCAGGATTAATTTCAGAATATTCACCTTCCTGAAAGCTCCCAAGTAATGACGGTATCAGAGGAATTGAACAATTTTTAAGGTATTCTTTAATTTCTCGACTGCGTGATTTTGATAATAACCTTTGATAACCAGGAATAGAAGCATCATCTTCGACCCATTGTTCAACATATGACAGCAATAAAAGCTCATAGGCTTTTAATTTTCCAAGAAAGATATCATTCCCTTTTTGATAAATTTTTACGACAGGAATATCGATACAATTCTTACCGATGACATCCGTCCAGATATTCTTAATATTTTTATTAGGATTTATTGAATGTTCTCTAAATTGGTCAATAAGTTCCAAAATAGTATCATTAAAAAATCTTCCATCCTTTTCGACATTTTCTATTAAGACGTCTTCTACTTTTTCAGGAAAGAACAGGCATGGGTCATTCCAGCATCTATCACAATAATATTCATTATTTTCAAACGGACCATGGGAATCTCCCGTAATTTTCTTCCCACAACAAGCACATCTCATTTAACGACCTCGCTTTTCCTCACGTAATTCAAAAGCTTCATCAAAATTTCTTGCATTCTGGAACTTTTCAACAAGTCCTTTGTAAGGTGGAAAAGACCCTCCAAAACCGATTACTCTCCGGGCAGACTGTACCGCCTCAACCCTCTCTTTGGTCCAATTTTCTGAAATATATGTATTTTTTTCTAGAGCCTTCAAAGGCTCAAACCGCATTGGGTAGCAGACAGCACCCCATTTGAGAATATCAATAACCCTCTCTAGGAAAGACTCGGGGGTGTCCTCGTAATTGAAAAGTGCGTAAACAAAGACTCTTCTTTTTCTGATATTATTCTCGGATAAAAGTTGAATGGCATTTTCAACTGCTTTTTTTTCTTTTATCGTGTCATAAGCCAGTCTTATTGAATTAGAACTTTCATATTTCAATTTTCCCAAGCATTCTGCAATTTCTTCATCTATAAGTCTGGCATCCAATCCTTGATTGAAATCGACAGATCTATCTAATTCTTGCAGTTCTTTAAAAATATAGAATTTATTCTTATTCCAGAGAAAATTATTATCAAAAAAGATAATTCTGCTGTGTTTTGGCCAAACAAAATCTTTTATCGAAGTTTTTAATGCATTTATTGTACCTTCTATTCGAGGGACCGCACAAAATCCACATTTTCTGTTGCACCCTCTTGAGGAGAAAATTATACTCCCATCCCATTCCGGCCTTAAACTATAATCCGGCATCAATGACTCAGCTTCAGGGACAATGCCTTCACAAATGTGATCAGCACCAGATAATCTGGCGTGCTTTGGCATTAAAGATGCGTATATTCCGCCAAGATGAATCGGTGCAGAAGGGTATCTTTTTTTATAATAGCCGATTGCTCTCCAAACAGGTTTCCAGCTCCAGGTAAACAAACTAGTGATAAAAATTTTATCTGGTCTTTTAATAGGAGTTCCACAGCCCCGAATCAGTTCTGTAGTATTTCCCAGGTTTTTCTCATAAGTTGATAATTTTAGTAAACCAATCGGTGGATATTGTGTATAATAATCAGGTTCAACAAGAAGAATATGTTCTGCCATGCTTCAACTAAATATGTTGTTGGGATCCTAGATAAAGGGATCATATAGTAATGGATCCTAATACATATGAATTCTGTTTTTTAATGTGAGGGCATGAATCATTTTTTATCGCTCATTTCTTTTTCGAATTTACTGAAGATACATTTACCTTCACCATCAAAATTCGCATACATCCATAAATCTAACATCTCTAAAGCATCTCTCCTCGAGAGTAATGCATTATATAAACAAATTATACTAAAGAATGCTGAAAAAATAATAATTACGTAAGTGATACGGGTCAGTTCCCAATGTTTTTCAAAAATTATTATATATAAAGAAAATAACAATGCAAAAATAATTGCAACAATCTCTGTCATCCCTACCGCGAAATGCGTCCATCTTCGTTCTATATGTTCCTTTAAATTGTTTGGAGCATATTTATGAAAAAAATAATAATAATAAGTCTCATAAGAATATTCTTGAATTTCCTTTGGAATATTCATCATTTTCTCTTGTCCCGACTTGACTATTCTATTTCTCATATGTTCAGAATGAAAATATTTTTCTTGATCTGCTGAATATCCTCTTGCTTTTGTTCCTTGAATATATCTTGGTTTAATTCTGCTCCACAGAACAAAAAAAATGGAATTGAATAGATATCCAAATCCTTCAGATGACGCATAAATTGCTAACAATCCAAATATTGCTATGAGTATTGACCCCATTTGATAATTTGATGAATTGAAAATGAGGTTACATCCCTCTGTGGTAGATAAAAAAACTCCGAAAATTAAAATAAAAAAGAATAATCCTCCGAGTTTAAATCTGTACTCTCGGTTCATAGAAATTGAAATTGTTTTCCCTGTTAAAAGATATTTCTAATTTTTTAACCTTCTACTTACGGTGCTTAATGAGTCGATAAATGCGAGTGAGTTAGTAACCAAAATTTGACAATATTCTTATAGATTAAAAAATACTATTTAAATCTGCATTTTAACATTTAAAGAAATAATTCTACGGACAGAACTAGTACCATTGCTATATTTAAAAGGTATCTGAATTTCAGCAATTTTATCTTTATTTTTTTCAATCCGCTTAAGAATTTTTGTGGCCGCAAAGTGGGGTAAATTAAAAAAAACAAGTTCTTCGTTAATAATAATCTCAAAAATATGTTCCTGAGATGTTCCGCTGATAACATTGTCAATTCTATCGTCTTTTCTAGAATCAAGTTTATCAGTATCTCGCGGTGGAACAACTCGCTTAATCCATCCGTTATTTCCAACAAGAACTACAGGATAAACATTATCCAATATTCCTACTACTAATGTAGGATATACAATTTCTTTATTTTTTAAAAATTTTTTATACGATTCTATTATTCTTTCTTTTTTTCTTCTTTTTTTATTTGGATCCTTCAATATTTTGACCATTTGATCAGAATCAACGCTTTCATTGATAGTGGTTAATAATTGTTGCATTAACTCAATCATGGAAAATGACACTAAAAAAATATTATGGGCCCATGCATATTCTTGAGCATCAATGGTGAAAGAGCTTGCACTAAATATACATCCTACATCTGTAAATCGTAATGAACTTCTTTCATGCGACTTCACAAAATAATTTTCAGAAATATCTTTGATTACGCCAACAAAATTGCGAATTGTAGGTAATCCTATAGAGTCCGAATGAAATTTTGCTTCGGATATTAGCCGAATAGGGTAGATAAATGCTGTCGGAATCGATAAAATCCCATAAGAGTCAATTTGATGGTTTGCTCCTCGACCTCTTATCCGCTCAGATTTAACATCCACATAACCAGATTCCTCTAATAACCTTTTTACTTCAAATTCTAAGATATATCCCCTTGCTTGATTTGGCTCCATTTGATCCCCCGTTTTTAATCATTCATTTTCTATATGCACATCCTAACCATATAATGCTGTAATATTTTTTCACATTTTTCGTAATAGAAACTAAATTTATCTTTTATTCTTTTAGTCTCTTTATACTAACATTGTTCTGTCTACCAAAAAATTTGTATGTTTATTTCGGAATATAATTTTTATGCAATAGATCTCTGAATTGCACTTGCTCCCGCACCGCGAACATTTTTTACCCCACTCGGCAAATGGAATGCAGAGAACGCCCAGCCGGGAAGACGGATACACCCAACCCCCCACTCTTTCCGGTGATCATCCATGCCGGAATCCCCTCGGATCTCATCCGGCCGTAGTACGAGAATCCAGCGGCAGGCCCCAGTCCCTCACCCATAGCGACACATAGAATAATCCAGTCAGAACTCATACCGAAAGTGCTGCATCGAGCGCCTGTACCACCCGCACTGTTCCAGCACGCGGTACGCCAGGGCCTGCACCCGCGAATACGCGAGCCGCCTGACCAGCTCGGGCATGGTCAGGAAGGGGACGGCCGACACGAGCCGGAGGCCCGGAACCAGCCTTTCGAGCTCCCGCGGATCGTCGATGCCCCACGGCAGATGCACGGGGGTGCCGGTTGCCGTGGGTTTCGACCGCAGTGAGGCCAGCTTCACCGCAAGGTTGATCACCCGCACCGTGAGCCGGCTGTAGGTGTCGAAGATGATCTGGCCGCCCGGGAACTGTCCGGTGATCCGGGTAAAAAGCGCCACCGCATCCTTCTCGTGCAGGTACTCCACCAGTCCCTCGGCGACCACGAGCACGGGCCTGTCTCCCGCGATGCCGTCGAGCCACTGCAGCTCGGTCACCGAAGAGCCGATCATCTCGTAGTCGTGGCGGTCCGGATACAGGCATCTCCTGAGCTCGATCACGTCGAGATTCGGACGGCCACCCTTTTCTGTATTGTTTGTAGAGAGGTCTTTGATGATAGGACGGAATTGTTCCCAGTCAATCATCTTCTCTACGTCACCCAATCGATCTCCCCATTCAGCAATATGTTTCTATTCGCTCTTAATTGCGAAATTTGTAAACGTGCTCATGAATTAGTGATCGATATGGGAAATAAAGTACTTTTGGTTGGAGGGAGTTTATAGAAATCCTCTCCTCATTATTACTCCTTTTTTCGACCGAACGCCATCATAGCGACCGCCGCTCCGAAGAGTGGTGTAACCAGGGAGATTGGTGTCTCTGTCGCAGTGGGAATGGGTGCTGCGTCCGAATACGGCGCCCCCCCCTCATGGATCACGAGGTCCGGCTCTTTGAAGGAAAGCTCCATCAGTTCGGTCACTTCCATGGTGGTTCCGTCGGGGAGTTTGCAGACCGCACATGCGTCGGAGTAGATGCCGCCACATACCGCCGGATCGGTGATGGTTTTAGTGGCGTAGCCCTTCCGTTCACAATAGCCGTACTCGGTGCCCTCTTCGCCCCTGAGGAACTCCCAGGCATCGATGCGTGCGCCGCTGTCGACGACGCAGTAGCCCCGGTCACCGTTCTCGCCGCTCTCGACGGTGTAGGTATAGTTCAGTTGGTCACAGTAGACCGCCGCCGGGTTCAGGAGCGCTGTGGCCCCCGGAGCGAGCAGGGATGCTGTGATCAGAAGGAGTACGATGCATCGTGCGTGCTTCATCTCAGATCACCCCCACGCCACTGACCGAATAGGTATTGTTCAAAAAATCCTTCCCGATTTTACTGTCAAAGGCGATGAGGCCGTAGCCGTTGTCCTGCCAGCCGTTCCCCCAACTGTTCTTGATGATCCAGGAATTCTGGGTATCATCCCATCCGACGAGCACGACGCAGTGCCACCATTCGCCGGAACAGACGTCAAGAGGGCCGTTGCAGACGAGATTGCGTTTCACCTGCTCAACGGTCCCCGTGAAATAATTGTAATCCGTGATCGTCCACGTCTCAAAGGGGTTGGCGCAGGGTGAGCAGGTCTGCGGCTGGGAGCAGTGCCCGGCGAAGTTGCAGACCATCTTCTGGTGGCCTGGGTCTTCGGGTATCGGGTCCGGTTCGTGGTGGACGCAGTTCGTGGACGTATACGGGAAGCATGCCTCGGTGACCACACCGTCTTTCTTCAGGTGGGCGAGGACCGCACTCGTGTCTCCCCCCATGCAGGACCCCACATTCGAAAAGCAGGGAGAGACGTACTGCTGCTCGGCGAGGTTGAGGTACCAGAGGTAATTCTGTTCGAGGTTGTATTTTGCCTCCATCGCACCGATTGCCGAATGGGCATAGCAGGACCCGCAGACTGCCTGATCCTTTACCATCGTGAGCCAGTTATTCCCCTTCCACTCGCGGTAGTCAAATTGTGCGGGGAGTACGGCGGCGCCGCAGACATCGCAGGGCAGCGGGCAGGACCCGCCACAGTCGATGTCCTGTTCATTGCCGCCTTTTACGCCGTCATTGCAGTCACATGCATCTCCATTGCCATCCTTGTTGGTGTCCTTCTGGTCGGGATTGTAGACATTCGGGCAGTTGTCGCACGCATCGCCCACCCCTTCGTTGTCGGTGTCCTTCTGGTCGGGATTGGCGACCGTCGGGCAGTTGTCACACGCATCTCCCCGCCCGTCCTTGTCGGTGTCCTTCTGGTCGGGATTGATGACATCCGGGCAGTTGTCGCATGCATCCCCGACCCCGTCGCCGACATGGACCGGGATACAGACCGGCGGCGTGTTGATGCTGGGCGCAGGTCCGCACTGCACTTCGACCTCCGCGTCGAGCTGATCGGCATTCGCGACGTACGGGCAGTTGTCTTGGATATCAAAGATGCCGTCCTTGTCGGAATCCTTTAAGGCCACGCTCACCGGGGTGGGGGTGACGGTTGTCAGCACATCCGTGAGCGGTGTGGGTTTCACCAGAATCTGAGGTGTGGGTGTCGGCGTGACCGTGGTGATCGGGATCTCCTTTGTCGGGGTCGGGGTAGGTGTCCGCGTCACAATGGGGGTGGCCCGCGTGAAGGGAAACTGCAGTGGCTGGAAGCAGTACATAGGAATCCTCGTGGTCCGGTCAATCGTGAGATAGCTGCAGGCTTGTTCGTCGCATTGCACGTATTCATCGCGGCCGAACCGTTCTATCGCTTCCTCCTCACGCATGCATTCGCACGGTGGCCGGCAGGTCGCAAGTGCACTCACACCGGGAATGATAAGACACAGGATGAGCACGATCGCCACAACAGCACGAACATGATGATCATACCTGACGCGGGCACAGGAACCGCGTATCGTTGGCGTTGTCTGGGATTTCAAGGTCAGCCCTCTTTTTTTGGCTTACTTTATCCAAACCTGTAAAGTATATATATTTACTCAAATTTGGCCGCAGAATAAAGAGTGCAAAGGAGAAAGAAGGGATATTCGGGACTATTGTGAGGGATCTTTTATTTTACAGAGAGGAGCTCTCAGTTCAGGGGGAGCATCATCGGCGGCTGAGTTATTAGACCCCATAGGGGATCTTGAGGGTGATCGCTTGGGTGATCACTGCGGCACCCGTTCCTCCCGCCCGATTCTTCGCCTCCTCGTAGCCGATTACGGCACTGACCCTGATGTCGCCGGGAATGGATGAGGACAGCGAGATGGCGTCCTCGACGGTGAAGCCGATGTAACGCTCGCGGAGGTTAGAGCCGACGGTGCAGGTCGCCCCCTCATTCGATTCGTTGGAACGCTGGAAATTGAATTCACTGCCGTCCTATGGCGTTGTTCCGGTACACTTTATCGAGGTGAATGAGACCGGGACTCCTGAAATCGGGTTGCCGTCCCTGTCGATGACCCGGACATCGCAGGTGGCGGCGACGTGGACGGGTTGATCGGCTAGTGCGTTACTATTCTCAGTGCAGCCGCATATGAGGACGACTGCGCCGAGCAGGGCGATGCCGGGGATACCAGGATAGTAATGTGTTCTTTAAATGGTGGATTTTCCCGGGGTAATGTGGGGTTCGGCGAGTGACCTGTTGACTATCGTCGTTTACCAAATCTACGCTATATGAGTTATAATCTGTTATGAAAAAGCATCGGGTGCCCGTTGACTCCGGATGGGTGTCGAGGAACTCCCTCGTCCACAAATACAGGTGCTTCGCCCTGATCGGGAGCGTGATCGAGCCTCCTTTCGGGAGATTCAGCTTTTCGAAGTCGAAGTCGATGCGGCGGACGACGTCGTCGGCGAATGTATCGCCCAGGATCGGGTCCCCGGCACGGGCATCCAGGGCTTGCCGTACAGCGTGGAGAGGTAGGTCTCGTGCTCCTTCGTCAGGCGGACCTTATCGGTATCCAGCGGCACCTCCATTGATGGCACCATGACGTGCTTGATATGACCTGAATTCTTTTAAATAAATCCTCATTTCTTTTATCCCGCCCGCCATACCGGCCTGACACCCCGTCACCCGGCATACTGCTCAGGCAGAGTATCCGTGAGCTTTCCGGCGGGACCGGACGACACTGTTTCTCTGTTATCGTCGCGCTCCCGCTCGCCCGTCTGCAGATCGCCCTCTTTCACGTGTTCATCCCCGCCGGAATCCTCCCGGATCTTATTTCGTCGTCGTACGGGGATCCGGGTGTGTCGGGGATGTATCTCTGCGTCTGCTCCACAGGATTGCCTGTCCGGGTCACCTGTAATGATCGGGTATAAAATTTCGGGATAGATAGACAATAACTTTATTATTATATAGCGAAATTTATATTTTTAAAATGGTGCGGAAAATGACAGAGACGATAAAAATGTGGGTGGGAATTATCGGTATCGTCATTATTGTCGGGTGTGTGGTGTTCTGGCTGACACTGGCGGTGGTTGATCCTCCTCCTTCCCCGGCCGAGGGGTTTGTCATCCCGACATTAGCTCCCTCTGCGGGCAGTATCCTGCCGGAGAGACTCTCCATGCTCTCCGCCGCCCCTCCGGACTGTGCAGGATATCCGACGGGAATTACTTCTCAGGATTTCAAGGTACTACCGGGGGCGGATACCAGTCTTGTCGTTGACAGCTCGGTACATCCCTGGACCGTATCTCCTGGTGGCACCACGGAAATGCGGGTACTGGTGACCAATGCCAATGCCGTTCCCGTTCAATCCGCCACGGTCCGTTTGGAATCCGGGGGAGGGATATTTTCTTCATCCGGAATGATGGCCGTTACAGGAACAACCGATGAAAACGGCGTATTCACAACATATTGGCAGGCTCCGGACCCCGCGACGAGAGGATATCAAATAAGTATTACGGCCACAAAACCGGGATATTCGAAAGCCACCAGCATACTGATTCTCCACATGCTTAATACGTGACATTTAATTTATACCCGATCTTTTTTCGGATT
>LKUD01000037.1 GCA_001412355.1 Methanoculleus sp. SDB | reverse complement strand
ATATCGCCGAAACTGAAGACGCCGTCGCCATTCACATCCTCGTACAGGCCGTCGTGATCGAGGTCCTGCGGAGGGTTGGCGCAGCCGGGAAGCGGTATTACGGCAGGCCCCGTGGCTTCGGAATACCAGTACCCCGCCGAGAGCGTATACGAGCTGCTCGCGGCAGTGCCGGCGACCTGCCCGACGGTGCCCTGCACCTGGTAGGAGGAGGAGCTCGCCGATCCTCCTCCGCCGCCGATGACGTTCCACGAAAGGTCGTAGTTCGCCGATGCCTGGGCCCCGGCGATCGCTACCAGAAGGATCACGCCCAGCAGTATCCACGGCTGCCGGGCGACGCCCCATCCATCACTGCAGCGTAACGATGACATCAAGGACCCCCGTTCCTTCATCAAGCGATCCCATCGCTTTGCCGAGCACCGTCCCGATCTGCGGGTTGTCGGCCTTCATGGCATGGCCGGGCGTCGGCGACGTGGTGAGGAGATCGCCCGGTTTGACTGCCCCGTAGGAGGCATCCACCTTGCACGGCACCCGGCCGGCGAGGGCGACGAGCGCTTCGCCGTCGTTGCCCTCCTCCTTTGTCCCGAGTGAGACGCCCGGGGCCGTCGAGACGATGCCGGCGACCGCGGTGTCGCAGGCTGTTGTCGACGGCTCGAGGATACCGTCGTCGCCGATCACGAGCACCGTGCCGGGCTCAGGTATGCCGCGTACAGCGGCATACTCCGCGATATCTGCGCCACCCCCGTCGTATTTTGCGGCGTACATATAATCCGGCGTGTAGACGCCGTACTTGTGGTCGGTGCGTTTGGTGTCCCCGTAGACGGTATAATTTGTCTCGCTGATCCCGACCGTGCCGTACCGGTTCTGGCTCACGCCGTAGACGCCGTCGCCGGCACCCTCATTCTGGCCGAAAATGGCGGGAACCCATTCATTCATGCTTTCGGTGAATCCCTCCACTCCCCGTGCCTGTTCACTGCGGGCAGTGACGCCTGGGCTGTTTGCCCCCCGTGTCGATGCATTCATACCGGGGCTGTTGGCGCCAAGTGTGATGGTTCTCGCACCATCGCTTCTGTCCCTTTCGGTGAAGGTGTATACGCCCACGCTATCAGACCATACTGTAAAGACGTAGATCCCAGTGTTTCCAGTGCCTTGTGTACCGACTAATATACCAGTGGTATCCTCGGCGTTCGCATAAGCAGCTATAGCTTCGCTCCCTTTACCAGATGTTTGGATAAAGATACCCTCGCTGTTTGCACCTGTTGTCCTGATAACGATACCGGGATTCAGTGCATTCTTTGTGCTCACGTTAACCCCTGCCGATCCCGGCCAGGATGTTCCCGCCTGGTTGGTAGTGAAGTAGCCGCCGTCCTTTCCGATACCATAGACGCCGACATCCCGGGTACTTTCCCCGTATAGTGCCGGGCTCTTCGCTCCTTCCGTGTAAGCGTATACGCCCTCGCTATAGTCGCCGAGTGTTATTGCGGTAATTCCGTTACTATCCCAGCCATCCGTCGTTGTGCGCATGCCATCGCTGTTGTCGCCATCGGTCGATGCGGAAACGCCCGGACTGCCGTTGCCATGCGTCTCCGCGTACACCCCCTCGCTGTTTTCGCCGGAAGTCACCGCGTAGACACCCTCGCTGTCAATGTTTGACGTGATTGCATACACGCCGGGACTGCTGATACCCATAGTTTCGGCAATTATGGCTGCACCCCCGTCTTGCGTCTTGATCGCATGCAGTCCCACGCCATCGATCCCGTCATTCGACGCGACGATCCCATGGCCTCGATCCCCGGTGGAGAGAGCCTGCACTGCAGTTCCATCGTTATTTATGAACGTTACGAGCGGATTTACCAGCGCCCCTTCGACCGTCGCTCCCGGCACGAGGCCCAGCGCATACGGCACGGGCCGGAACTCCTGCCGTGGAATGAGAACTTCGCCCCGGATCGAGATCTCCAGCCAGAGGCCCCGTCCGTCGTAATACTGCGAATCGAAATCCAATGCGGTGGTAAACAGGCCGTCCTGTACGGCGACCACGTGCGTATCGGTAGCGAGCGGTGTTCCTCCGCTGGCGACATCATAGAGCGAAAACACGATGTCGCCGGTGGTGGTGA
>LKUD01000036.1 GCA_001412355.1 Methanoculleus sp. SDB | reverse complement strand
TGGGACTCGAGGGTTCAAATCCCTCCCTCAGCGCTATTCAGAGTAGAATCTCAAAATGCGAGGCGGTTGAATGGAAGAAGAGATTAAATATTTCGTACGGGTGAAAAATACCGATCTGGACGGAACGAAGGCAGTGTACATCGCACTGACCGGAATTCCGGGCATCGGCCTGCATACTTCCGGAATTATTTCCCGAATGGCAGAGGTCGATCGTCATGCCATACTCGGTCGGCTTGACGATGAGAGTGTGGAGCGAATCCGGGATGTCGTGGAGAAGTACTCCGAATCGGTCCCGGTCTGGATGCTGAACCGGCAAAAGGACGTCTATACGGGTGAAGCCAAGCAGCTGCTGGGTACTGATCTCAGGATGGCGCTTGAGGACGATGTGAACCGCATGCGGAAGATCCGCTGCTATCGGGGCATACGTCATGAAACCGGACAGAAGGTTCGGGGCCAGCGCACCAAGTCCACCGGAAGAACAGGAACGACCGTCGGCGTCAGGAAGAAGAAGAAGTAAGCGGTGATTGCATGGGTTATCCTGGAAAAAACCACAAACAGTATGACACACCGAAACGGCGCTTTGAAAAGAGCCGTATCGAGGACGAGATCCGGATTGTCATCGATTACGGTCTCCGCAACAAACGGGAACTCTGGAAGGCACAGAGTACGCTCCGGCGCTACCGGCGTGGGGCGCGGGATCTCCTCTCGTTAATGGCCGCTTCGACAGACGAGGCCCAAATCGAGCGGAAGAGAACGCAGCTTCTCGGCCACCTGAATCGTGTCGGTCTGCTCGGAGAAGAAGCAGGTATCGATGACGTGCTGGGGATGAAAGTAGAGAGTGAACTTGAGCGGAGGCTCCAGACGCTTGTATACCGGCAGGGGCTTGCACGCTCCCCGAAACAGGCACGCCAGTTCATCACGCACGGCCATATAGCCCTCGGCGGGCGAAAAGTCACCATCCCCGGATACCGGGTCACACGCGCGGAAGAAGGGCAGATCGGCTACTACGGACGATCGCCCCTGACCAATGACGTACATCCCGAACGTTCACGTATCGTTCGCACCGGAGGCCGCTGAATATGGCAGATGACAAGGAAAAATGGGGCATCGCTCACATTTTTGCATCATTCAACAACACCATCATCACCATTACCGACCTCTCCGGTGCCGAAACCGTCACCAAAAGCAGCGGTGGTATGGTGGTCAAGCAGGATCGCAATGAAAGCTCACCCTACGCTGCAATGCAGATGGCAACGAATGTCGCACAGATTGCACGGGAAAAGGGCATCATCGGTGTGCATGTAAAGGTCCGCGCCCCCGGGCGTGGAAAACAGCGGAGTCCCGGCCCCGGGGCACAGGCGGCCATTCGTGCGCTTGCACGTGCAGGAATGCGCATCGGTCGAATTGAAGATGTCACGCCGGTACCTCACGATGGTATCCGTGCGAAGGGCGGGAGAAGAGGCAGGAGAGTCTGATGGAAATCGCATTCACCAGACTGGATGAAAACATTGCGCGATTTACGATCAGCGGAGCGACACCGGCATTTGCCAATGCGTTCCGGAGAGCAATGATCAGTGAAGTTCCTACGCTCGCTATCGACGACGTGCGCATCTATGACAATAACAGCGCGCTGTTCGACGAAATGCTTGCCCACAGGCTCGGCCTGATACCCCTGAAAACGGATCTGGATGCACTTATGCCCATGGACCGCTGTGCCTGCGAAGGTGTCGGGTGCCCGGGCTGCTGTGTGACCTACACCCTGAGTGTCGAAGGCCCCAAGATAGTATATTCCGGCGACCTCATTCCGCAGGACCCGGCAGCCGTGCCGGTGCATGACAACATACCCATCGTGAAGCTTACGGAGGACCAGAAAATCGTCCTTGAAGCGAGAGCCGTTATAAATACCGGAAAAGAGCACGCCAAATGGCAGTCGACACTCTCGTGCGGCTACAAGGCCTATCCGGTTATCCGCGTTGACGAACGGTGTGACGGCTGCGGCAAGTGTGTTGAGGAGTGTCCGCGTGGTGTTTTACGGATTGGTGGTAAAAATGTCGAAATTATCGACGGAAGGCTCGAATTCTGTTCGCTCTGCAAACTGTGTGAACGTGCGTGCCTCGCCAGCGGTATCGGCGACGAGCCGGCAATCCATGTAACGCCCGATGCCACCCGCTATATATTCGTGGTGGAGAGCGACGGTTCTCTTCCCGTCAGGGACATTATGGAGCGGGCATTGCTGTTTTTGAAGGAACAATCTGACGATCTGGTGAATATATTACGCGATATATCTGGAGGGACTGCACATGAAACAAGCAGTTAAGAAAACCAACCCGCGCCTCAACAGCCTGATTTCGATGCTGAAAGAAGCATCCCGGACAAATGAGGCTAATATCTGGCGAGAGATTGCCAAGAGGCTTGAGTCACCAAACAAGAACTTCGCGGAAGTAAATGTCAGTAAAATCAACCGATACGCCCACGAGGGAGAGATAATTCTTGTTCCCGGAAAAGTACTCGGTAGCGGTGTACTGACTCAGTCCGTGGCTGTTGCCGCCCTGAACTTCAGCGACGGTGCGACGAGCAAGATCGAGCAGGCAAACGGCAGATGCATGAGTATCGAGGATCTGGTCCGTGACAATCCGCGCGGGAGCCGCGTGAGAATTCTGAGGTGAAGATACGATGGTAACCGTAATTGATGCCGATGGCCTTCTCCTTGGAAGGCTGGCAAGCATTGTCGCGAAGCGGACGCTTATGGGCGAAGAGATCGCGATTATCAATGCCGAAAGAACTGTCATTTCCGGTTCGAAGGTGACGACGTTCAATCATTATGACACGAAGGTCAAACGCGGTTCACGGGAAGGCGGTCCCTTCTTCCCGAGAAGGCCGGATCATATCGTCAAGCGCACAATCCGCGGGATGCTGCCATACAAACGGCAGCGTGGTGCGGAAGCGTTCAGGCGTGTCAGGGTGTATGTGGGCATTCCCCGCGAATTTGCCGATATCGAACGTGAAACCATCGAGGAAGCACACGTCGACCGCCTGAGCAATCCGAGGTTCGTAACCCTTGGAACGGTGAGCACGAGACTTGGAGCCAAATTCTGAAATGGTGGTTGAATGGTAAAAGTTATCAACACAAGTGGAAAAAGAAAGACCGCAATCGCACGGGCGACAATGAAGAACGGGGCGGGCAGGATCCGCATCAATTCCGTTCCGCTCGAGATCTACGGAACCGAGCTTATACGGATGAAGATCTCCGAACCGCTCCTCCTCCTGCCCGATGCACTCTCCGGCATCGACGTAAGCATCGATGTAAAGGGCGGCGGTGTGATGGGACAGGCTGAGGCGGTGCGGACAGCTCTCGCCCGGGGTATTCTGAAGTGGCATAACGATCCGAAGATTAAGGATGCCTATCTTACGTATGACCGTACATTGCTTGTCAATGATTCACGACAGAAAGAAACAAAGAAACCCCATGGTCGTGGCGCACGCAAGAAATTCCAAAAGTCTTATCGTTGAGATGAATGAAATAATAGAGAGAGATCGATCTATATGATACCAATCCGATGTTTCACATGCGGTAAAGTTATTTCCACAGCATGGGAAGAATTTAAACAGCGGAAAGAGGCGGGTGAGGATCCCAAGGAGATCCTCAACGATCTCGGTCTGGAGCGGTACTGTTGCAGACGCATGCTGCTGACGCATAAGGAGATTATAGATGATCTTATCCCGTATCAGTGAGGGGTCGTGGGGTAGCCTGGA
>LKUD01000035.1 GCA_001412355.1 Methanoculleus sp. SDB | reverse complement strand
TTGAACCCGGGTCAAAAGCTCCGCAGGCTTCTAGGATATCCTCTACCCTACCGGGACACGGGTGTTTGCCGCGGATTGCCTACATACATTCGTAGTCATCGCTTAAATATATGACTCCCGCCTCCGGCCGGGGCCCGCCGCCGGAGGGCCGTTTCGGAGGGGAGCGGGAGAGAAAAAGCGGTAGTTCAGGGAGAGAGATTCTCCGGCGGAACGGTGATCGTGACATCCGCCGTGACGAAACTCCCGGTCATCTCGATCTGGTAGTTGCCGGGCATCCGGATGGTAAGGGTCTGCGTATCGTCGTAGCTGTATGCCCTGCCGTACCCCTCTTTGGCAATGACGGCCAGCGTATTCTTGTCGTAGATCGTCACCACGAATTCGGCAAATTCACTCGGGATCTCCCTCTCGAAAGTCACGTCGGGATGCGTCCCGTATTCGCTTTCGCGCTCGATAATCCGCTCTACCATAAACGGATGCACCGTGTATTTGATAGTCATCGGAGGGCGAACAAGATTGAAGCCGAACGCCGTCGCATTGTAGTTGAACGTGAGTGTCGTGTTGTAGATCTCGACATACGTCGCCGCCGCCGGGGTCGCGGCCGGCATCGTGGCCTTCGGAGAGGGTGCGGGCAGGGGTGTCGAGATCGGTGTCGATTCCACGAGATAGGAGGGCGTCGGAGTGACACTCGGCGTCGGTGTCACGCGGGGACCGAAGAAACCGCCGTCGCCGTCACCGGCGGGCATATCTGCGCAACCGGCGCATGCAAGCAGGCTGAAGAGAACGAGGAGTAACGGTATGCTGAAATTGCGCGGGTTCATTCGATAGAGGGGTTTGCACACCGACCTATAAATGCTTTCTATGGGGGAGAACGTCCGGGAGGCACCATTCCGCCGGGGGCATGTGCGGCTGCAGGGAGCGGACGCGACGGTCTGCGCGCCGCTTTCGTTTACTGCCGGCCGGAATTCCCGGAAAATTCCCGCATGATTCCCCGGTAGACGGTTGTCACCTGTTCAAGGTTCTGCACGGCCACCCGCTCATCGATGGCATGCAGCGTCAGGATCTCCCCGGGCCCGTATTCGATGACGTTGAAGCCCGCTCCGCGCAGATAGCGGGCATCACTCGCGGCCCACTGGACAATCGGATAGGACGGCTTTCCGAGCACCCGTGAGATTTCCCGGCATGTGACATCCACGATCGGCGAATCGGGCGGGGAATAGCTCGGGCTCGCGAGGTTTAACGGTGTAATCACACCCCGCGGCGCCCGGGCGTCCAGCGCGGAGAGCACGGATTCGGCACTGCACCCCCAGGGAATCCGTATGTCGAGGACCAGAGAGCATTTTTGCGCAACGATATTCGCTTTCTCCCCGCCCTCGATCCTGCCCGGATTGAAGGTGATCTTTCTCAGCGCCTCACCGATAGCGCTGCTTGCATAGATCTCCCCGAGCACCTTCGACGAGGCGTCGATAATGGCGGCCAGATCCTCGGGGGGCGGAAAGGAGCGTTCGTTGAGGGCGGTGAGGTATTCGAGCAGGGAGAACGCCTCCATGATCGCGCTCACTCCCGCGTGGGGGTAGAGTGAACCGTGGCCCGGCTCCCCTGAAAAATCGGCGCACATCCGGAGCAGGCCCTTCTGGCCGAGGCAGGGATTCAGCGGCGGCGTGGGCTCGGCGATCAGGCATTCGCAGGGCGTGAGAACATTCTTGGCAAGAAGGTGCCTGATGCCGTATTCGCCGCCCGTCTCCTCGTCGCATACGAACGCAAGGTTGACGGCGGGGTCCTCCCCCGCATCGATTGCATCCGCCACCGCCTGCAGGATGGCCGCCACCCCGCCTTTCATGTCGGTTGCCCCCCGGCCCCAGACATAGCCCTCCCGAATCACTCCCGAGTTCGGGTCGTCGGTCCATCCGTCGGCAAGTGCCGGAACCACGTCCACGTGTCCGCAGAAGAGAAGGCGGTTGTCCGGGCTGTTCACGTAGAGGTTGCTTCTGCCTCCGCGGTTCCGCGTGCGAACCGACCGGATCCCGAGCGTATCGAGATAGCCGGCGATATAATCGATAATCTCCGCGGTGTTTCCGGGGGGATTTTCACTCCTGATCTGCACCAGTTCCGAGCAGAGGCGACCTACATCCATGCCTGATCCGTCCTGCCGACGTCAGTCGGCCCGGAGAGCCCTGTATTCCTCGAAGAGCTTCCCGAGCGAGCCGTCGAGATACAGGGTCTTGAGAAACTCCCGATCAAAGAACTCGCCGATCGATACGAGGAAAAACCGAGCGGGAATCGGCTGGTAGCTGTTCGGATCCAGGACAATCCGGAAGCTTCGGTAGCCGGCCGGAGAATCGCTGTCATAGATCTCCTGCCAGAGCAGGGGAAGGCGTTTAAACCGCTCGGGATCCGATTTTTTCAGCCAGGTGACAAACGCGGGGAAGAGGGGGCGGTCACCGGTCTTTTCCTCATCGAGCCGCCACCGCATGTACTGCATGTTCATGAGATTTCTCGGTGACTGGAAGTTGAAGGAAAGCTGGCAGAGGGTAAAATCAAGATGGGCGAGCGAATCGAGGAAATGAAAATACAGGACAGGGTGAAAGTCGTTGATACTCTCAAGAATCAGCGATTTGTCGTAGAGATTCCTGAGAATGTTGAAATATTCGTTGTCCACAGTCATACTCTTGTATTGGTCAA
Organism: Methanoculleus sp. SDB; assembly: GCA_001412355.1. Lineage (NCBI taxonomy): Archaea > Methanobacteriati > Methanobacteriota > Methanomicrobia > Methanomicrobiales > Methanomicrobiaceae > Methanoculleus > Methanoculleus sp. SDB. The sequence continues at coordinate 18,240 of LKUD01000035.1, read as the reverse complement.
GCGTCCGGTAAATACATTTGCACAGGGGCAATGAAAAACACATCAGGAGGATGTGGTTCCCGCCAACATGGCAGAATCGGGGTTTTTTAGCTCAGGAGAAAAACGGTGCGCGACGGGCGACCGCCTCCTTAAACAGGTCTTCCAGCTCGCTGCCGTGGACTCCCCTGATATCGACATGGTTGTCATTCCGGAGAAGACAGGGTTTCAGCTTTCCGTCCGAGGTGACACGCAGCCGGTTGCAGAACGCACAGAACTCCGTGTTGTGCAGGGGGCGGACGACTTCCACCTCGGCCCCGTCAAAGCAGTACTTCTTCCGGTGGTGCATTCTCCGGGTGATGATCGTCTTTGACCGGGAGGCAAGGCTCTTTTCCAGTTCGCTCACATCGCTATGATCGGTGCATGCGTTGAATTCCATCAGTTCGATCAGCTGAAGGATGAGATTCCGGTTGTTCCGCACGAATCCGATCATATCCTCGATCTCGCTTTCGTTGATGCCCTTCAACACGACCATGTTCAGCTTGATGGGAGTCAGGCCCGCATCGAGTGCCGCGTCAATCCCCGCGAGGACGTCCCCGAGAAGATCTTTGCCGGTGATCCGCCGGTACCGTTCGGGCTGCAGGGAATCCAGGCTGATATTCACCCGTGAGAGGCCGGCTTCCCGGAGTTCATGGGCAACGGGGGCGAGGAGAGTCCCGTTCGTCGTGAGCGAGGATTCGATCCCCGCCGGCACCGAGGCGATGATCTCGGGAAGATCGGATCGCACCATCGGCTCGCCGCCCGTGAATTTGACGCTCTTCACACCGAACCGGACCGCGACGTCGAGGATTTCCGCAATCTCGGCCGGCGTCATTTCGTCGTCGGGATCGACCTCCCCTTCCGCATGGCAGTAGATGCACCGGAGGTTGCACTTCGGTGTCAGGCTCATTCTCAGGTTCGTGACCGGCCGGTTATAGGGATCCTTGAGCAGCATTCTCTTTCCCTCTGAAATTCTTGGCAATGATGTAGACTTCGGCACTCCCCTTGCGGGAAGCCTTCGTCCGGTAGACGCGGACGGAATAAAACCGTTCCCTGACTGCATTCAGGAGTTCGGGAAAGAGTTCTCCCTGAAATGATTTCACCACGAAATTGCCGCCGGGTTTGAGCACCCGGCAGGCAAAGGCAAGAGCATCCTCCGAGATCCCTATCGCGCGGGCCTGATCGTACGCCTTCTGCCCGGAGAGTTTCGGCGATGCGTCGCAGACGACGACACTCACTTCATCGAGCCCGGAACGGATACGCTCCTCCACCGCCGGGGTGGTGAAATCGCCGGTGAAGGTCACCGTCCGGTCAACCGGTGCAATCGGATTGAGATCCACACCGACAACCGCACCCTCGGTGAGGTCGCGTATCACCTGCAGCCAGCTTCCCGGGGCGGCACCGAGGTCCACCACGTTATCGTCCGGCCGGATAATGTTGAACCGGTTCTGTATTTCGACAAGTTTAAAGGCGGCACGTGACCTGTACCCGTCCTTCATCGCTTTCGCATAATACCGGTCATGCCCCCATTGCGAACCCATCGTTACGGTACCTCATTTGTTTACGGATGCGGCGAAAAGGAAAACACCACATATTATTAAAAAATATGATTATATAAGTTATAATAGAGTTTGTTAAGGGGTAATGATGTTAAAGGCAGCGATTGATGCAGATATCTTCAGGGAAACCATCGATGTTATTTCAGCCCTCGTCACGGAATGCCGGCTCCAGGTGAGCGATGCGGGTATCCGGACACGGGCGGTCGACTCGGCCAATGTCGCGATGGTGTCAGTTGAAGTACGACCGGAGGCCTTCACCTCCTTTACCGCGAAAACCCAGGAGCTCGGGATGGACATCGCAAAAATGAAGAATATTATTGCGATGATGAGCAAAGGCGATATGCTGTCGCTCGAGCTTCCCGAAGACGGCCACAAGCTGGCACTCACCTTCCGGGGATACAAATATTCCATCACGCTTCTTGATGTGAACACGATCCGGAAGGAACCGAATATGCCGAACCTTGACCTTCCGGGCAGGATCGTCCTCTCGGGAAGCGCACTCAACTCGGCAATCAAGGCGGCTTCGGTCATCTCCGACAAGATCGCGCTCGGAATTGATCCGGCGGCGGGAATCTTTTACATGGAGGCGGAGGGGGACACCGATCATATCCGGCTCGAAATGGGGAAGGACGAACTGGTCTCCCTGTCCGCGTCGGAGGCGCGTTCCCTCTTCTCGCTCGACTATCTCAAAGACATGGGGAAAGTGATGAGCAGGGCGGAGCAGGTCGAGGTACTCATCGGAATCGACCATCCCGTGAAGTTCATATTCGATATCGCCGACGGAAACGGGCATGTCGAGTATCTGCTTGCCCCGCGCATCGAGGCCGACTGATGAGTGTCGAGCTGTTTAAGACAGACTTGGCAAAATACCCGTTTTTAAAGGAGGCACAGGGGTTCGTCCTCTCGATGGACATCCCGCTTGAAAGTCTTATTCGGGACGATGAAGAGTCCGGACAGGGAATTATTGACACAGGCACCGAGCGGCTGATCAGGGCAATCAGCTTCGGAAAAGACGATGGGGAGACCGATCTCGACATCCCCGACGACGAAATCCTCGGGTACGCCATGGCGCGCCTCGTCGTCTCCTGCCTGGGCGATCGTTCGATGATGGACCGGCTCGCCCGCTATGAGGCGGGACGTGCTGTGTGGTTCTTAGAAACCGAAAACGACGAACTCAAGCGATATGTTGTCGAAAGCCTCGGGCTCGATCCTGAAGCCCGCGACATGGAGGTCGTCCGGTATATCGAACTCGCTTCAAGGCTCCGCGACGATAAGTGGCGCCTGATCAACCGTGAAATCAGAAAAGGGCGTGTTGCAATACAGAAGGATGATATGTACGCCATCATTCACGAACGTATCCGCGGCGTGATACGGGGGCAGCTGCCTCTCCGGGTGCCGGGAGGGATCTGCATGAAGCTCCGGGAGCATATCGACCGCGTCTCGGCGGTGTACCAGCAGCAGATGCTCGAGGAGTTCGGCGATATCGACGAGAGTGCCTTCCCCCCCTGTATGCAGGCACTGATCGCGGCGATCACCGCCGGGACGAACATCCCGCATACCGGACGGTTCGCCCTCACCGCGTTTCTCCATACCATCGGCATGGAGACCACCCAGATCGTCGAGGTGTATACCCGCGCACCCGACTTCGACGTATCGAAGACGCTCTACCAGGTCGAGCACATATCGGGCAGGGGAGGGACCGAATATACCCCGCCCGGCTGTGCGACCATGCGCACGTACGGGCTGTGCGTGAACAAAAATGCCGACTGCGAGACCGTCCAGCACCCGCTCTCCTATTACAAACGCAGAAAAAAGCGGGAAAAAGAAAAAACAGGCAATTAAGCGGATTTTTCGGCTATCATGTAGCCGGCCGCACTCATTGCCACGATGAAGACGACCAGGGCTGCGAGGAATGCATACCCGGACGGAAGGAGGAGGGGCATGACTGCAAGGCCGATGATCAGGAGAACCAGGCTCGCCCCCGAGGTGAGGCTGTCTAACAGACGCGGATCCATGAGGATGTACTGTGGTCGCCCGCGGCATAAATCGCTATCCCTTCGTTTCCCGAAACCGCATGTTTTTATCATCCCCGAAAAAAACCGGATACCATGAACAGGGACGACGCGATCGCCCTTCTCCACCGGTATGTTTCATCGGACGCGCTCCGGAAGCACTGCTATGCGACGGCCGCGGTCATGAAGCAGATCGGCGCATATCTCGGGGAGGATGCGGAGCGATGGGAGGTGATCGGCATCCTCCACGACATCGACTATGAACTCGTGGGGGAGGATATGCAGCGGCACGGCGTGGAAGGGTACCGGATTCTCCGTGAAAACGGTGTCGACGAGGAGATTGCGAAGATCGTAAAGGGCCACAACCACTTCCTCCATGGCCCGTCATACGAGACACCGGTGGAGATCGCGCTGCAGGCGGCCGACAGCGTCTCCGGGCTTGTCATCGCCTGTGCGCTCGTCAAGGGCGGTGTCGTGAGCGACGTGACGCCGAAGACCGTGAAAAAGAAATATAAGGAGAAGAGCTTTGCCGCCGGGTGCGACCGGAGCCGCATCGCTCTGATCGAATCCCTGATGGATCGCCAGACGCTGTACGAACTCTCCATTGCCGGGATTGTATCCATCAGGGAAGAACTGGGACTACGGTGAGAGGAGATGACAGGAAACGAACGCGGCGAGGTGATCCGGCAGGTTGAGCATGCCGTTTCCCTGCTCGCGGATGCGATGGACTCCGCCTGCATACCCGAAGTGGGCATGAATATCGTCTTTGCCCTCCCGGGTGCGCGCGATCCCGGCGATGTCGCGGGGGTACAGGGGCGCATCGTCCGCCTCGGCACGGCAGTGCACCCGGTCGGTGACGTCGTTTTCGGGGCAAGCGACCATATCGCACGGATTGTACTGACCGCGATGAAGTTTGATCCCCGGATCCGAAGCGCCGCAAACATCAGGTTCTCCGAAAAAACCGTCCGCCTGCTCGAGGGGATGATGCTGGACGTCTGCTCGTTCGACCGGACGGTGGAGCCCCCGGGTGTGAAGACAATGGACTGGGGAGTCGCGCAATGCTGCCGCGACGGCGTGCCCGACATCATATTCGACCGCGGAGCCGTCGGAAAAGAGCCGATGATTCGTGTTTTGGGAGAAGATCCGGGAACGATCGCACGCAATATTATTATGCTGTCAGGTCGCATTAAAGATACAAACGTGTAGGATAGTGTTCGATGGGAATTAAGCCGACATACATCAAAACAATGGGATCAGAACTGATTGAAAAGCATAAAGACCGCCTTTCGAGGGATTTTGAAGAGAATAAACAGGCCGTTGCTGAGCTCGCGCTGATCGGGAGCAAACGTGTCCGGAACCGGGTCGCAGGCAATATCACGAGAAAACTAAATAGAAGAAAGCATGCATAATACCATATTATGTTCAAAGGCGTTCTGCCAGCGATAATTACTCCTTTTCAGGAAAATTCCGTCCGGGACCTCGATATCGGGGGTCTCCGCGCCAACATCGATTTTCTCCTCGCCGAGGGCGTGCACGGAATCGTCCCCTGCGGTTCGACGGGTGAATCCGCCACCCTGACGTTTGAAGAACACGAAATCGTCATCGGCGAGACGATCGAAACGGTCGACGGGCGTGTTCCCGTGCTCGCAGGCACCGGTTCGAACAACACCGCCGAGGCGATCCGGTTTACCAAGGCAGCGAAGGATCTCGGTGCGGACGGCGTGCTCGTCATCAGTCCGTACTACAACAAGCCCAACCGGTCGGGACTGATCAAACACTACGAGAGCCTCGCGAATCTCGATATCCCGGTGGTCATGTACAACGTCCCGGGGAGGACGGGACAGAACCTCCCGGTCGATCTCGTCTGCGAGCTTGCCCGGCACCCGAATATCGTCGGGATCAAGGAGGCCAGCGGCAATATCACCCAGGTATCGGAGATCATCGAGGGAACGCAGGACGAGGATTTCCTGCTCCTCTCGGGCGACGATGCGATGACGCTCCCCATGCTCGCCCTCGGGGGACATGGCGTCATCTCGGTCGCGGCCAACGTCGAGCCCGCCCTGATGGTCCAGCTCTATGAGCGGTACTCCGAGGGAAAGATTCAGGAAGCACGGAATATCCATTATGCCCTCTCCCCTCTCATGCGGGCGATGTTTATCGATACGAACCCGATTCCCGTGAAAAAGGCGGTCGGACTGAGGGGAATGGCGGCCGGACCCGTACGCCTGCCGCTCGATGACCTGGACGAAGAGAAAGTGAAAAACCTTGCCGGAGTGCTTGCACGGTATGACTAAAATTGTAATCTGCGGTGCGTTCGGACGAATGGGAACGACTATCGCGCACATGGTTGTCGATGCTCCCGATCTGGAGTTTGTCGGCGGAGTCGATATCAGGTCGGGAACACTGCACGGTGCGGAAGTTGTCGAGGCATCCCGCATCGATGATTTGCTTGCCCTGACCCGTCCCGACGTGCTCATCGATTTCACGGTTGCCGCCGCTGCGGTCGAGAACGTGAAAGCCGCCGCCCGCCATCGCGTTGCGGTCGTCGTCGGAACGACGGGATTTACCGACGCCCAGCGGGACGAAATCACCTCGGCCGTGGAAGGCACGATACCCGCCGTCATATCGAGCAATTTCAGTGTGGGCGTCAATATCTTCTGGCAGCTCGTCCGGGAGGCCGCACGTCTTCTCGGCGATTACGACATCGAAGTGACGGAGGCGCATCACCGGTACAAGAAAGATGCGCCGAGCGGAACGGCGAAGACCATTCTCCAGATAATAGAGGATGAAGTGGGGCCGCGTGCACGGGCGTACGGCAGGGAAGGTGTCGCCGTGCGCGGCAACGAGATAGGTGTCCACGTCATCCGCGGCGGCGATATCGTCGGGGACCACAGCGTGCTGTTCGCAGCAAACAACGAAACGATTGAACTCTCCCATCACGCCTCGGACCGTGCGGTCTTCGCTCACGGCGTGCTGCGTGCGGTTCGCTGGGTCCCGGGACAGCCATCCGGCGTCTATGCAATGCGGGATGTCCTTGGGCTGGAGTAGCCAACATCGAAACATATTTCATCTTTTTTCTTAAATTTGTACAGAGGAGAAACAGAATGGTTGCAAAAGTTGATCCGGAAAAATGTACGGGATGCGAAACCTGTGTGGACATCTGCCCCTCGGCGGCAATTACCATGAAAGACGACAAGGCAGTCGTTGATCCCGATCTCTGCGTGGACTGCGAATCCTGCGTCGAGGAATGCCCGTCCGAAGCGATTCATATGGAATAAACTACAAACCTTTTTTAACCACGAACAGTATTATCTGTTCAACTATGATCAATGTTGGAGTGCTTGGTGCCACTGGTGCGGTGGGGCAGCGCTTCGTACAGTTACTCGCGAATCATCCGTGGTTCGATCTTACCGTCCTCACCGCATCGGAACGAAGTGCAGGCAAATTGTACAGTGACGTGGTGAACTGGAGGCTCGACGTGCCCTTCCCGGAGCACGTGGGAGACATCCGGATTCGCCCGACTTCGGCAGACCAGCTGAAGGATTGTGACATCGTCTTTTCCGCGCTCCCCGCCGATATCGCGGCAGGAATCGAGAAAGATTGTGCTGCTGCAGGCCTTGCTGTCTGCAGCAACGCATCCTCCCATCGCATGGAGAAGGACATACCCCTTGTGATTCCCGAAGTGAATCCCGATCACCTGGGCCTCATCGACGTCCAGAGGGACAGGGGATCGGACGGGTTCATCGTCACAAACCCGAACTGTTCAACTATCGTCCTTGTCATGGCACTGGCACCCCTTCGATCTAGTACTTTTTCAGATGTACGCGTCGCAACAATGCAGGCCATCTCCGGAGCAGGCTTCGCAGGCGTACCCGCAATGGGAATTTACGACAACATAATTCCCTATATCGGATCGGAAGAGGAGAAGATGGAGACCGAGACCTTAAAAATCATGGGCTCGTTCACCGGATCCGAAATCATCCCGGCAGGATTTTCGGTAAGTGCAAGCTGCCACCGGGTGCCGGTCATCGACGGGCATACCATGGCAGTCTGGATCGACAGCGGCATGACGGTCGATGAGGCCATCGCAGCGTACAGGACCTTCACGGCACCGTTTCAGGGACTGCCGCACCAGCCTGAGAGATCGATCCTTTTCCTCGACCAGCCCGACCGCCCCCAGCCCCGGCTTGACCGGAACCGTGGAGACGGCATGACCGTATCTGTCGGGAGAATTCGCAAAGGCCTGCGGTTTATTGCGCACGGGCACAACACGATTCGTGGGGCTGCCGGTGCATCTGTACTGAATGCAGAGTTGATTGCCACCAGGAAGTATCTCTGAAGGAGGGGGAGACAATGTTAAAAGACAACACAGTATTCGTAGGAAACAAGCCTGTGATGAACTATGTTCTTGCAGTCGTTACACAATTCAATAACGGAGCGGATGAGGTCGCAATCAAGGCACGGGGAAAGGCGATATCCCGGGCAGTGGACACCGCGGAGATTGCACTGAACCGGTTCCTTGAACACGTGGATAAAAAGGAGATCATCACGTCGACAGAGGTTATCGATACGGACAGCGGCAGAACGAACGTGTCCAGTATCGAGATACTCCTGCGCACCCGGCAGGACTGAGAGTCCCCCATCGGGTCATTTTTCCTATATTTTACCCTTTTTTGCCAGATAAAACCATTATCAGGCGTATTTTGGCAGAATGCACGGCCTGTGCCCCCACCAGAAAGGATATAACGGATTCATAAAAGAAGTACAGGGCAATGAAGTACTGGTCACTCGCCGTACTGGTTTTGTTCATCGGCGGGCTCATCGTACCGGTCGCCGGGGCAGAACCCGGCAGATACAGTTACATTACGGTAGAATCCGTGACGGTAGATCTCGTCAATGATCGTGCGACGATCGACATGACGTACGAGATCGATGAAGGCGTCCAATTACTCGTTGTCCTGCTTGGAAAATCGGATTTGAAGACCAAGCTGACGAGTATTCTGAACTTTGACAATCCGCAGTTCCGGGTGATTGAGCTCGATCATGCGGTTGTCGTCGTCGATGACATGGTGTTCAATTACGGGGACGGGTCATACTGGTTCCCGGAGCATGAATTCAGGGCGGTTATCCCGGAACTCACCATCAGGACACCCCAGTCCGTCAGGTATCACACCTTCACCGAAATCTTCCCGAACGGCATCGGTTACTTTGAAACCGCCTGAAGACTTCATTTCCCATCTTTTTTCAGGTACACTCCGTCCCCGGGTACGCCGTCTGCCGTACGGGGACCGGGGGGCGGCGGAAGGGGCACTCTCACGGATGGAACGGACCGTGGATCCCCGGCGGGACCCGGAAGAACAGGGGGGACGGCGAACTCACATCTTATCCCGTGCGGGGTGTGCAAAGATATGCCCGCTCCATCGGTATATAAGGCGCTGGAGATATACCCCGACAAAGGCGCAGAGGAGCCCTCCGACCATGGTGTAGACGATCAGGCGAATCCCCTCGTCGGCAGAGACGGGGAAATCGATCGAGCCGCTGATGGAGAGGGTATAGACGCTCGCCCCGTAGGCGATGGCGCCGATTGCGATAATAAAGAACGGCAGCACAACGACACGCCCGAGCACGCCGGGTTCGTTGAGATAGACGTCCACGATCTTTCCGATCGATGCGATGACCCCGGCAATGGCAAACCACGCCACCGACCCGTAGCCGAAGGAAAGCAGGTAGAAAAATACTCCTCCTTCGCTCGAATACCACTGGAGGATGCTCGTGAGGCCCATCACGATGCCGACGATGACGAGAAGAATGGCGGATATGTACGCAACGAAGGTAAAACGCCCCCCGCGGAACGACTGGAGCAGTGCCAGATAGAAATAATTGAAGTATTCATCCACGCCAAAGCCCTTGAAGAGGAGATAGATCCCGATGACACCGACGACAATGATGGTGGCGCCCTCCGGGTACCCGAGCAGGTATGCGATTGCATACAGCAGCATCGCAAGCCCGATCGGAACGAGAACCTGCCGTGAGATCTTCGGGTCGTCGAGTAGCTTCTTGATGATATAATACGTGCCTTCGAGATTCGGCATCTGGTTGACGATAACCCGCTGGATGCCGGTGACCGGAACCACCGACTGGATGATGGGAAGCACGAACTCGTCTTCGGCACCGTCGGTGACGAGAATGCAGGATGTCACCTCGGTCCGGTTCACGACTTCGGCGAGTTCGGCGGCGATCTTTCTGTCGCCGTCTATCATGTTGAGGTGGTTGCCGCTAAGAACCGCGATGACGACATCTTCTCCCCGGCCGCTGAGATCGTCATAGACCTTCACCGAATGGAAAATCGCATTGACGTCCGAATCCTCGGGATCCACAAGTCCGAGTGAATTTGCGGCGGCAAGACAGGCATCCCTTCCGATGACCGGACTGGCGATCTTTGCCTTATACCCGATGTCGTCATCGCGATCGACGCATAGAATCAGTGTCCGGCCATTTGACATGCTCACTAACACATCTCCTCAAATCTATTAATAATTGCTGACCGGAACCGGTGAAAAGAGAATTATATGAGTTTGGCCCGCTGCAGGAGCAGGATATCGTCCGTGGTGAGTTTCTCTCCGCCGCGGAACAGCTGGAAGACACGCTCGGCTTCCTTGCGGACGGCCTTGTCTTCCTTGGTAATCTTCGTCCGCTTTGTCTTCTTCCGGAGGCCTCCGATTACCTTGTCATAGTCCCGGATTTCCTTCTGGTTCGCGATGAACAGGTTGTGCTCGGCATCCGCCGCCTCCTGCGCCTCGACAAACTGCCGGTGGGCTTCGTCGGCCTCTTCGCGTGATTTGTCGGCCTTCCGGTAGCACTCCACCATCAGATCGTGGTGCTGCTGGGCCAGTTCGGCCATCTCGGTGACCCGGGCATGGATGTCCGATGCATTCTTCCGCAGTTCACGGGCTTCCTGCAGCTTCGTCCGCATCTCCTTGTTCTGCTCGAGCTCGAATTCCTGTTCCCTGACCTCGGCTTTGAGATGTTTGATCTTCTCTATCAGCTCCCGTTCCTTGTCGTTGCTGATGACTTCGGTCTGCTGACGGAACTCCATGTATTCAATCTGCTTCTGGAGTTCCTTGATTCCCCGGGTCTTGATACTGCCGTGTTCTTTCTTGAACACGTCGATCTCTTCGAAAATAGTGTTCGCCTGATCGTTGAAATCGTTCCGTTCATCCTTCAGCGACTGAACCTGCTCGTTGTAGGTGTCACGGAGCTCCTTGTTTTTCTGCGCCTCCTCAACAAACTCACGCGTCTGGGCGTTTAACTGGTTGCGCTGGCGTGCATGGTTGCTCGCGAGGGCATTCAGCTCGTTCCTCTTATCCTTGTGCGTTTCAGATTCAGCGAGATTCTTTTTGCGTTTTTCAATCAACTCGTTCAACATGCTCAACCATTCCTCAATGTCGATGCCCGTACTGCCCGTATGCGGCGATGATGAAGGATCACAGAGAGAGATTCTGAAAAAACGAAAACAAAGACTTCAATCCGACCCGGTGCACGGGCCGCTGTTCATCCGGCTGTTCGTGTTATTCAACTCCCGACCTGCGGATTCATGCGGGATGAATCCCTTCACCATTCGATGCCGCACGGGGCATTACAGTGATATCTATTATTCAAACGCATTCCGCCATATTAAGCATTTCGCATCACCGGAATGCCGGAAGAACCTGACGTGAAGAGTCGGCAAAAATTATGCCATCTCCGGGCGGTCCCGGAGACGGATCCTCTTACAGAGTGCGGGGGGCATGCCCGCATCAGAGGTGGAGAAAATTATGGCGCGGGATTACCTGATGAAATCGATCAGGCCGGTACCGCTGGTTGAGTCGGCTGCCGCTCTTTTCGGGGAGGCGGATGAGCGGGAGTTGAACCGGGATGCCGGTTCGGCTACACCGTGGCGCTGCCCGAGAATCTGGGCGCTCTTGACACCGGTCATGATGGCCATGACCCGCACTTTCCCCTCGTAATCGCTGTTGACCCGGGCACCCCAGATCACGTCGGCATGTGCGTCGAGTTCGTAGGTAAGGGAACTTGCAATCTCTTCGGCATCCTGGAGGGTGAGGTCGTTGCCTCCCGTAATATGGATGAGGCTGCCGGTTGCGCCGCGATAGTCGATGTCGAGCAGCGGGTGGTTGAGGCACTCGTGCACAACGCTCTCCGCCTTGTTCTGCTGTTTGCTCTCACCGACGAGCATGACTGCGACGCCGCCCTTGGACATGATGGCCCTGACGTCGGCGTAATCGATGTTGATGAGGGACGGTTCGGTGATTGTCTCGGAGATCCCTTTCACGGTCTCGGCAATCAGCTGGTCCATGACCGAGAATGCCTGTCCGAGCGGAAGGTTCGGAACGAAGTTCATGAGCCGGTTGTTGTCGAGGACGATGACCGAATCGGCTGCATTGGCAAGCGCCTCAAGTCCGTCTTCCGCACGCAGGAGCCGTGCCTTCTCGACCTGGAAGGGATAGCTGACCATGCCGACGACGATCGCACCCTGCTCCTTCGCGATCTGGGCAACCACGGGGGCCGCTCCCGTGCCGGTGCCGCCACCCATTCCGGCGGTGACGAAACAGAGATCGGCATCTTCCAGCAGATTCTCGAGTGTTGTCCGCGCCATCTCGGCCGCACGCTTCCCGACGTCGGGGAAGCCGCCGGCCCCAAGACCCTTCGTGAGCGACTTGCCGACCAGAACGCGCTTGTCAGCCTGGATCATCTCAAGGTGCTGTTTGTCCGTGTTTAATGCAATCGTTTCCGCGCCGTTCACCTTCATGTGGTACAGCCGGTTGATCGTGTTGTTTCCGGCGCCTCCGCATCCCACGATGACAATCCGCGGCTGGCCGAGGAAGTCATCTTCCTCTTCGTTCTGGAAACTGCGGTTCTGTTTTTCATTCTCAGCGTGCCTTAGTGCCTCGTTAATAATAGTCTGCATCCTAAACCTCCTTTCTGAACTATCGGTAAGTCTTTCCTTCTCCCAACACATTGTTCGGGTGATTCTCAATGATAGTAAGGAAATCAACGTCCTGCAATCCCCGGCTGATTAATTCTTCCAACTCGGTGCGCCGTCGAGCATCTTCCCGTATTACAGACTGCATTGCGATAACTCCCCTACACTTCAAATGAAATCTGTTCGCTGTCCCTCAGGGCACGGTTCCCGTGCTTTTCGATGAGTTCCCGGACGGCATACCTTACCGCTTCCGATACCGTCGGAAATTCACCTGCTTCGACCAGCTTTTCCAGCATGGCTACCTGCTGGGGGGGCAAACGGATTGTAATTCGCTCCATCATCCTGAATCACTCAATCTGACATATGGCAGTCAATTGTCTGCTTTATGTCAGACATATGACACCTCTCCGCCTGACTTCATCAGACAAATCTTCTTATTACCCGGCAGTATTTATACTTTGTGCATTGTGATTATCGGCAACTCACAACCGTTTTATCGGAGAATCGCTAATATTTTTAAAAAGGAGGGACGCAAGCGGTGCATTCAGGAATCTACAAAAAGGTCGTACATGGGGGCAGAATACCTCCCGGGGGGGAGGGTGCCCTTCACGACTATATCGACTTCAGTGCCAATTTTAACCCGTTCCCTCCCGAATTTGACTGGATTTTCGACCCCGCACTCCTCGCGGAGTATCCCGACGATACGTACGGGCAGCTCAAGGAGGGGTATGCGCGCCTTGCCGGCAGGCGCACCGAGGAGATCTGTGTCGGCAACGGTTCGGTGGAGATCATCAGGACGTTCTGCCATGTGGCCGTGACGCCCGGCACGCCGGTCTCGATAGCTACCCCGACCTTCGGTGAATACGCGCTTTCGGCCTGTCTTGCAGGAGGGCGTATCGACGGCGCCGGTGCCCGGGTCAGGTTTGTCTGCAATCCGAACAATCCCACCGGCCGCCTCATCCCGCGATCCGGGCTGATCGAGATGATCGGGGAAGCCGAGACCGGGGGTCATCTGCTCTTCGTTGACGAGGCATTCATCGAGCTCTCCGATCCCGCACAGAGCGTTGCGGATGTCAGGACGGAGAACGCCTTTGTTCTCAGATCGCTGACAAAGGCATTCTCCGTGCCGGGCATCAGGTTCGGTTTCGGCTGCGGCGATCCCGATCTTATCGAACGCATGGAGGTCATGCGCCCGCCATGGACGGTCAATACCATCGCCGAATCCTATGCACTCGAGGCATTGCACCACTACGATATGCTCGAAGAGTCGCGCCGGCTCATTACCCGTGAACGTGAGTGGCTGTGCACCGCATTTCGTGATGAAGACATCCGGTTCGAGACGTCGGGCACGAATTTCATCCTCCTCCACTGTGATCGCCCGGCGGAGGCTGTCGCAACCGCCATGCGGGCGGCAGGCATCCTCGTGCGGGACTGCACGTCATTCGGGCTGCCGAAGGCGATCCGCGTCGCCGTGCGGCGGCGGGAGGAGAACCGGATGCTCGTGGAGGCGCTCCGATCATGCGTGCGCTGATCATGGCGGGAGGGGTGGGCAGCCGGCTGAACATGGGTGAAAAGCCGCTTGTCACCATCTGCGAAAAGCCCATGATCACCTATGTCATCGAGGCCTTCGCCGGTGCCGGAATGGAGGTGATCGTCGTTGCATCACCCAAAACCCCGATGACGAAGAACTGGTGCCGCGCCCACGGCATCCCGTGCTTCGGCGCATCGGGCGGCGGGTACATTGCCGATGTCATCGAGGCGGCCGTGGAGCTGGAAGAAGACCATCCTTTTTACACGTGCGTCGCCGATCTTCCCTGTCTTGATCCGGATCTGATCGCAGACATCCATGCCGCATACGGCGCGTCGGGGCTGCCCGCACTCTCCACATGGGTCCCCCGGAGCCTCTGCATGCAGTACGACTGCCGCACCCGCTATATCGAACGGGACGGGAAGACGGACATCTGTCCGGCAGGCGTCAACATACTCCACGGAGGCCACATCACGGAAGAGCAGGCGGAACACCGGCTGGTCATCGCAGACCGGCGGCTGGTATTCAATATCAACACCCGCGGTGAACTCGCCATGGCGAGAAAGCACCTCTGCCCGGAAAATGCCTCCGGCAGGGCGTGACCGGAAGCGAGAAACCTTCGCCGGTGGTCGCCGTTTCGGTCAGGAAACGGAAAGCTGCGGGAAGAAATCATAATAAGACACCCCGACAGACCTATACCCATGCACCTGAGCCGGGAGTTCGAGCTTGAGGGCCATATTATTGACTCTGGCATCATGACCCATGTTTTCGATAAAATAATGGACATGGGCGGAGATTTTGAAATATTACACTTTGACATCGGCAAGAGGAAGAAAGACCCGAGTTTTGCCCGGATCCGCGTAAACGGCAGGGATGAGGCACAGCTGGAATCGATCATGAGCGAGCTTCATCCGCTCGGTGCCCGGATGCCCGAAGTCATGGACGCCCGCCTCGAGGCTGCCGAAGGCGACCGGATTGTCCCCAAGGGATTTTATTCGACGACAAATCATCCTACGTTTGTCAAGATCGCAGGGAACTGGGCCCCGGTGGAAGATATCGAGATGGACTGCCTGATCGTTGTCGATCCCGAAGCCGGGAGGGCCCGCTGCACCCCGATGGACAAACTCAGGCGTGAGGATCACGTGGTGATCGGGGAGACCGGGGTGCGGGTAACCCCTCCCGAACGTCCCCGGAAAGTCGGCACGTTTGAATTCATGCACGGGACAGTGTCGTCCGAGCGCCCGAGCGAAACCATCATCGAAAAGATTGCCGTTGAAATGATCCGTCTCAAGAAAAACGGCGGGAAGATAGGGATTGTCGGGGGGCCCGCCATCATCCACACGGGGGCCGCCCCGGCACTTGCGGAGATTATCAGAAACGGCTGTATCGATGTTCTCTTCGCCGGCAACGCTCTTGCCACGCATGATATCGAGTACAACCTCTTCGGCACGTCGCTGGGGATGAACATCGACACGGGCACGCTCGTCACCGGAGGGCACAAGCACCACATCTATGCGTTGAGCGAGGTCATCAGGGCGGGATCGATACGCAAGGCAGTGGAATCGGGCATCATTACCGGGGGCATCATGTACGAATGCGTGAAAAACAATATCCCCTTTGTTCTCGCGGGATCGATCCGCGACGACGGCCCGCTTCCCGATGTGATCACCGACACCATGGCGGCGCAGGACGAGATGCGGAAGTACATCCGCAATCTCGATATGGTGATCATGATCGGAACCCTGCTGCATTCGGTCGCGGTGGGCAACTGCCTGCCCAGCTATGTCAAGACGATCTGCGTGGACATCAATCCCGCATCGGTCACGAAACTCATGGATCGCGGCACCATGCAGGCAATCGGCGTGGTGAGCGATGCAGGGGCGTTCCTCCCCCTGCTGGCCAAAAAGCTCAAGAGCGACAGCGTCCGGTAACCCGCCACGCCACCTACCGCGTCAGCGGCATGCAGTACGGCTTTTCGCGGGAGCAGACAAACTCCCACTCTTTTTTGCAGGCGCACTCCGTTTCGGCAACTGCCCGGAGAAGCGAGCGATCGGCCGTGAGCGAGTAGTCCGTAATTGCCCTGATGATGTCGTGATCGCAGGCCCCGCAGTTGTGCGGCCCCCGGACCGATCCTCCGCCCACCGGATCGCAGAGCACGTGGGTGGCGGCATCCGCAAGGACGGCAAGCGCACTCCAGAGGTACGGGGGACGGTACGCGCCCTGCTTCCAGTAGCGTTCCACTTCGGTGCGGGACTGCACCGTGCAGAGGTTCATCGAGATCATATCCGACAGGGGGGCGGCCTCACGAATCGACCGGTTCATATCGTCAATCGCTTCCTGCTCCGTGAGAAACGGCGGTTTCATCATCAGGTAGGTCTTGACACCCGCCCCGCCCGCCCGGGCACGGTCCGCCGCATCGGTGAAATCGGCAAAAGTAAATCCCTTGTCAATGGACTTTTCCCGGATGCCGTCATCCGTCGTCTCAAGGCCCATGGCAATATACAGCGGCACAGCCCGCTCGCCGGTGTCGATGCCCGCGATAAACTCCGTGACGGCATCGGGGGTAACGTATTCCGGCCGTGTCTCCGCAACGACGAGTTTTCCCCGGAACGCTGCCGCGATCGCATCCCGCACGGGCGGGGGAACCTCCTCCGGGTCGAAAAAACTCCCCGAGGTGAAAATTTTCAGCATCTGGTATTCGTCGTCACGGAAATGCGCCTTCACCCATGCAACCTGCCGGATAATCCGTTCGGCGAGGGCATCGGCCGGGAGGTTGTGGTAGCGTTCATGCCGGTAACCGCACATGCGGCAGCGGTTCCACGCGCACCCTCCGGTCCTGAAGATGACGGTCAGCGTCGTGACGACGGACCCGTCGACAGCGTCTTTCCCTTTCCAGCACGCAAGCGGTTTTTCCAGTTCCACAGATATCATTAACCGTTATAGTATTGTATCACTGACTATGAAAACGATCGCCTGTGGTGTGATTCTTCTCAGCCTCGTACTGGTCGGGACCGCGTCTGCGTACCTGATCAACTGCGACTGCGAAACGGAGCTGCCCGTCGGAGAGCCGCTCGTCATCACCGGAACCAGCAATATCCCTCCGGGAGTAAGCTTTCAGATGATCTTCTACAAGAGCAGGCCGTCCGTCCGCCAGATCTCCCAGCAGAACTTTACCATCCAGGAGGGCGGCGCATGGTCGGTGACCTTCGAGACAACCGGCCTGCTGGCGGGAGAATACAACCTGCAGATCGCCGATAACAAGGCGTATCCCTTCGGATCGGCCTCCGAGGCAACGGTTGCGAAACCGAAGACAATCCAGATCATCGACCGTTCGACCGAACTGGTGATCACCTCACCGGGAGTGCAGAACTTTGACGGCATGCTTGACATCACCGGCAAAGGCAGCCTCCTCGGGAACCGCGGCGTGCAGGTCACGGTTACCGCACCCTCGGGAAGCATCATCTTCGGGCCGACGTATATCGAAACCGACAGCACCGGAGCCTTTTCCCGGCAGGTCACGATAACGGAAAGCGGCACGTACAGGGTCAGGTTCGCCGATGCGAACGGGTATATCACCACGAACGAATTCACGATCCGCGGCAGTACCGGACCGACCGCCACACCGACAGCCGAACCGGCCGGGCCTGTCGTGACCGCTTCCACCACCGCTTCACGGGATGCTCCCGCATACTTTGCCGTTGACACCCGGTCGGGTACGGTCACCATCACCACATCCGTCGGAATCGACTGGGTGGTCGAGGTGAGTGACGAGGACGGTGCGGTGCAGAAGGTCAATGCGCAGGGCAACCTCAACCCTGAGGAGGTACGGATCACCGCCCGCGGCGGGATGGTATATGTAAAGGTCTATCCGGTGACGTTTTCCGACCAGGGAACCGCGACACTTTCGGTTCGGAATGCCGATTCCGTGACCGTCAGCGCCGATGCCGCCTCCTACTTCGGTGACATCGCAACAACCCCGACACAGGAATCGCCGCTGCCGCTCTTCCTCGTCATCCTCGCAGCGGGAATTGCGGCAATCTGCCGCAGGCAGCCATAACACCACTTTTTTAACCAACCAGCACCAAGTTTAAGCAGAGCCGGGATAGTCTAGTCCGGAAAGGCGGTGGCCTTGAAAGCCACTGGTGC